>JAPLKL010000044.1 GCA_026388095.1 Elusimicrobiota bacterium
GTCGACTCGCGGCTTCGCTATCCGCTTCTTTCAGCGTGACCCTCGCGGACCATCGCCTTGCGTTTCGCTTGGAGTCCCTGCGACCAGGTTCTCCAGAGGACTTGCACCTCCCAGTCATGCTCATGCTGGGCACACCGCCGGGGTTCCGGCCGCGCCTGCGCCGCGTCCGGAACCTCCAGGACGAGCCAGAGGCAGCGGCTGTTCGGGAAGGACTGCGGCCGGCTAGCGTCCCGGCCCGGCGGAACAGGGCATGGAGAGCATGAGGCGGGCCTGCTCCCAGGCGGCGGCCGAGCAGGCCCGCGCCGAGTCCAGGTAGGCGGCCGGAGCCGCGGCCTTGCGGCCGGCGCGCTTGCGGGCCGCGGCCACGTAGGCTTTGGCCTGGGCCGCGGCGCGGTCCGCAGGATCGAGGCGCAAAGCGGCGTCGAACTCGGCCGCGGCCTTGGCCCTGCGGCCGGCGCGCCAATGAGCGACGCCCAGGAAATAGTGCGCGGCCGGGTCGCCCGGGTCCTGCTTCAGGGAGGCCTGCAGCTGGTCCGCGGCCTCCGCCACCCGTCCTCGCTGGAGCAGGGCGATGGCGAAGGCCGTCCTCCACGCGGCGAAGTCCGGCCAAAGCTCCAGGGCCGCCCGGTACTCGGCCTCGGCCGCGGCGAGCCGGCCCTGGCCGCGCAGGATCTGGGCCAGGTTGAAGTGGGCCCGGGCCACGCCCGGGTCCGCGGCCACGGTGGCGGCCTGCAAGGAGGCGTCGTCCTGGTAGTCCAGGTTGCGGCTCGCGGTCATGAGCGCGTAGGAGGCGACGATGGCCGCGGCCAAAACGGGCGCGGCCAGACGCCCGCTGCGCCCCGCGCGGCGCGTCAGCCAGGAGAGCGCGGCTGCCGCGGCCAAGGCGATGCCAGCCGAGGGGACGTAGAGGTAGCGGTCCGCCTGCAGGTTGTGCAGCAGCCACAGCCCGCTGACCGGCAGGAGCGTGACCGGCAGCCAGAGCAGGCCGAAGGCGGCCATGGGCAGGCGCCGCCTCAGAGCCCAGGCCAGGACCAAGACACCCAGCCAGGCGAGGACGGCCAGCATGGGACCGGGCTCGCGCCAAGACACCGCGGGGCGGGGGGAATAGTCCCCCTGGAGGGGATGCGGCCAGAGCAGGAGGCTCAGGTCCTCTCCCATGATCCGGGCCATGGTCAGGAGGCGCGCCTTGGGGCTCTCGTAGACCTGCTGCCAGGGCACCACGATGGCCGGGTGGGCGGGGGTCGGTCCCTCGGGAGTCTTGGCCGCTGCCCCGCTCAAGGTGTCGCGCACGCTGCTGAAGAAGTCCTGATGTCCCAGCACCACGTTGCCCGCGCGCGGCATCCGGAACCACAGATAGCAGAGCAGGACCAAAGCGAAGGCCGCCGCGGCCCGCCAGGGGAGCCGGCGCGCCGCCCGCGGCGGCTCCGCTTTCGGCGTCCGGGACTCCGGGAACAGCCAGTCTCCCAGCACCACCAGCAGCGGCAAGGTGACGGCCATCTCCTTGGCCAGCACGGCCAACCCATAGCAGGCCAAGGACAGGCCCAGGAGGCCGAGCCGCCGCCAGCCGGCTTGGGAGCGCCTGAGCAGGTAGAGCGTGAAGGCCAAGGTCATGAACGCCAGCGCCAGGATGTCCGTGCGGAAAGTGATGATGTTGACGTTCTCCGTGTGCAGGGGGTTGGCGACGAAGAGCACCCCCGCTCCCAGGGCCGTCCAGTCGTCCCGGCACAGGGTCCAGGCCAAGGCCATGAGCAGGACCGAGGCGCAGACATGCCAGAGCAGGCTGCTGAGGTGGTAGCCGGCGGCCGCGCCGCCGTAGATGCAGGAGTCGGCGATGACTGAGCCGAGCCAGACGGGGCGCGCCGCGCCGGTCACCGGCAGGACGCGGTTGAGGTAGTACCGGGGGTCGGCGAGCTTGAGCAGGTTGGAGCAGTCCTGGGTGAAGGGCTGGCCCAGGACGAAGGTGTGGTCGTCTCCGATGAGGGGATGCCCCAAGGAGCCCGCGTAGAGGACCAGCCCCAGCAGGATCACGGCCCAGATGAGGAAGACGTCCGAGGAGAGCCGCTCGCGCAGCCGCGCCATCACGGAGCCATTGTAGCAATCTCCGGGCGGGCTACTGCCGCCGCGGGATGAAGAGTCCGGCGCCCGGGCCGACCGAATAGGTCTTGGCGAAATCTTTCTTGTTGAGGCCCAGTCCGAGCCGGCCGTGTGAATCGATGTAGAAGAGCCCTTGGCCCTCCGGGACGTCGCCGAAGGTCTTGACGAAGGGGAACCGGTAGGACTTTTCGGCCAGCGTGACCGGGACGGTGTCTCCCAGACGGTAGTCCAGCTGCGCAAAGGTCTCGGCCGGCACGTCGAGCACGAGGTTGCCGTAAGGCCCGTCCGTGCCGATGACCCGGCCGTGCAGGCCCTTGGCGTCCGCGCGCGCCGGTTCGATCTGGAGGCGCGCGAGCCTGGCGACATCCAACTCCGGGCCGGCCAAGGCCCAGTCGTCGCCTCTGGCCAGATGCGCCGCGGCCGGAGAGAATATGTCTCGGCCGTGGAAGGTCGAAGAGCGCTTGGCGCCTGCCATCCAGTCCGGGTTGGCGATCTCGCGCGCGGCGGCTATCCCGTCGCGGTCCTGGATGAGCGTCAGCAGGCCGTTGTCCGGCAGGACGAAGAACTGGCCCGCCTTTGACCGGGCGATGACGGCCTTGCGCGAGCCGCCCACGCCCGGGTCGACCACGGCTACGAACACCGCGTCCCGGGGGAAATAAGGCGCGGCTCCGGCCAAAAAGCGCGCGCCCTCGGCGATGGCGAAGGGGGTGACCTGGTGGGTGATGTCGATGACCTTGACGCCCGGGGCGACTCCCTCCATCACCGCCTTGCAGATGCCGACCGCATCGTCTTTGAGGTCGAAGTCCGACAGGAAGCCGATGGTCCTCCGGGTCTGGGGAGGGGCCGCGCGGACCGGCTGGACCGAAAAGAGGAGGCCGGACACGACCGCGAGGCACGCCCATCGGCGCAGGATCTTCATTTCTGGCGCTTACTGGGCCCCGGCCGGCGCCTGCTTCCTCTTGTTCTCCCAGGCCGCGTGGATGGCGGCCAGCGCCCCTTCCTGGCCGAGGCCGGCGGTGTTGAGGACCATGTCGTAGTGGACCGGGTCCAGCAGTTGGGCGTGGAAGTGCCGCTGGATGAAGGCGCGCCGTTCCGATTCCCTGTGGACCACCTGGCGCATGGCCTCGTCGCGCGAGACTTTGTCCCGGCGCGCCACGACCGCCACGCGTTCCTCCAGCGGCGCCACCAGCAGCACCCGCAGGCAGAGCTCCGGCTTGAGGATGAACCCGGCCCCCCGTCCCAGGATGACGGCCCGGCCGTGCTCGGCGATGGCCATGAGGACCTTGGAGAGGTGGCGGAAATAATCCCCCGTCAGATAGCGTTCCAGGAACAGCGACTGGATCCATTCCGTGATCATGGGAAGGTCCTTCTCGTCCACGGTGTTCAGGATGGTTTCGCTCAAGTGCGCGCTCTCCGCCACCTGATGCAGCAGCTCCCTGCCGAAGAAGTCGAACTTGAGCTTCCGGGCCAGCTCCTCGGCCAAAGCGCGGCCGTTGCAGCCCGGCAGGCGGGAGATGGAGATGACCGGCTCGCGCCGGCGCTCGGCCGCGGGTCCGGGGCGCGAGGCTTCCCAGCGCTTGACCTGCTCCGCGATGATCTTGTCGATATTATGGGCCGTGGTCATGATTATCTCCCTATCCGGATTCTAGTATACCAAGACCGGCATGTGCCAGAGCTTTCAGCGCAGGAGCCCTTCGAAGAGCGCGGCGAAGCCCAGGAAGGCGAAGAAGCCCACCACGTCCGTGACCGTGGTCAGGAATATCCCCGAAGACTGCGCGGGGTCGAACCCCAGCCGCTGCATGGCGATGGGCAGGCCGGCCCCGGCCAGGGCGGCCGCGACCATGTTGACCACCATGGCGAGCCCGGCGACCAGGCCCAGGTAGGGATGGCCGCTCCAGAGCCAGGCGGCCAGGGCCGTCACCACGGCCACGAGGAGGCCGTTGACGAGCCCGGCCGCGACTTCGCCCCGGATGAAGCGCATGGAGTCCTGGAGGCGCACCTCGCGCATGACCAGGCCGCGCAGGGCGACGGAGAGGGACTGTATGCCGGCGTCGCGGCCTTGCCCCGAGACCACGGTCAGGAACACCGCGAGCACGGCCATGCGCGCGATGAGGTCCTCGAATAAGGACACCACGCCTGCGGCCAGGAAGGTCATGGCCAGGTTGACGAAGAGCCAGGGCAGGCGGCGGGCTATCTTCAGGCGCACCGGGGAGAGGGCCCGCTCCTCGCCGCCCGCGCCGAACAGCATCTGGATGCCCTTCGTGGCCTGCGACTCGCTCGACTCCAGGATGTCCTTGGCGCGCACCGCGCCCATGAGTCGTTGGCGGGCATCCACCGCCGGGATGAATAGGTAGTTGCGCTCCCGGGCCAAGCGCACCAGCTCGGCGCGGTCCGTGAAGGCGGGGACCGAGAAGACCTCGCGCATGATCTTCTCCAGGGGCTGGTCCGGCGCCGCCATGATAAGGTCGCGCATGTTCAAGACGCCCAGGAGGACGTTCTCCGGCCCCACCACGTAGGCATAGCTGTGCGCCCGCTTGGTGGACTTGGCGCGCAGGCGCCCGATGACCTCGCGCACGGTCAGGTCCTTGTGAAAGGAGAGGACCGAGGTCTTCATGAGCCGCCCGGCGCTGCCCTCCGGATAGATCAGCATCTCGCCGACCCGGCGCGAGAGCTCCGGGGGCAGGCCTTCCAGGACCCCGTGGCGCGCCGGCTCGGGCAGGGCCCGGATGATGTCCGCGGCGTGGTCCGGCTCCATGTGCGCGAGGATGGAAGTCGCGGGCCCCGGCACCAGCTTCTGGATGACGGCGGCTGCGAAATCCGGCCGGGCGTGGTCCAGGCAGGACGCGCAGGCGCGCAGCGGCAAGCTGCAGAGGAGTATGGCCGCCTCGGCCTCGGGCAGGCCTTCCAGGGCCAGGGCCGCCTGCTGAGGGTCCACGTCGATGAACCGCTTGACCAAGGCGAAGGCGGCGTGCTGCTTGACGCTCATGCGCGGACATCTTAACAAATCCGGGAAATGTTAGAATGGTGCCACCGCGATGATCTGCACGTCCTGCAAGAAGACCGAGGCCGTGGTCTTCATCAAGCACATCATCAACAGCCAGGTCTCCCAGGCCGCGCTCTGCGCCGCCTGCGCGGCCGAGGCCCCTGTCCCTCTCAACCCCGTCAACCCCATGGCCGCCCTCCTGCAGCTCGCGGCCAAGGCCGGGGCGCCCCGCGCCAGGGTCCCGGCCCCGGCGCCCTGCTCCGGCTGCGGCGCGACCTGGACGGATTTCCGCGAGACCGGCCGCTTGGGCTGCGCGCGCTGCTACGACCATTTCGCGGCCCTCCTGCGGCCCCTCCTCCCCCGGGTCCACGCGGGCGCCACCGTCCATCGCGGCAAGGCCCCGCCTACCCCGCCCGGCCCATGAACCTCCAAGGGATGCTGCCCTGCCGCATGGGGTGGGTCCAGGCCGAGGGGCCCAGCGCCGACGTGGTGCTCGCCAGCCGCGTGCGCCTGGCGCGCAACCTCGCCGCGGTGCAGTTCCCGGGCCGGGCCAAGGCCGCGGCCCTCAAGGCCGCGCGCGAGCAGGTCTTCGCCGCGGCGCGGCGGACCACTCTCAAGGGCGCGGCTTATCTCGAGCTCGACGGGCTCGACGACGTGGACTTGAGGTTCCTGGCCGAACGCCACCTCATCAGCCCCGCCCTGGCCGGCCGGGCCGGCCAAGGCGGGGCGGTCGTCGACCCGCGCGAGTGCCTCAACCTCATGATCAACGAGGAGGACCACCTGCGCCTCTTCGCCCTGGCGCCGGGGCTGGACCTGCGCCGGGCCGCGCGCACGGCGGGCGGCCTGGACGACGAGCTGTCCCAAAGCCTCGACTTCGCCTTCCGGCGGGACTGGGGCTACTTGACCGCCTGCCCGACCAATCTGGGCACGGGCATGCGCGCCTCGGCCTTGATGCACCTGGCCGGCCTGGGCCTGGCCGGCCTCATCAACACGCTGCTCGAGACCCTGCCCCGCGCGGGCCTCATCGCGCGCGGACTCTACGGGGAGGGCACCAAGGTGATGGGAGACTTCTTCCAGATATCCAACGCCACGGCTTTGGGCCGCACCGAGGCCGAGCTGGCGGCCGCGGTGGAGAGCGCGGCGGAGGCCCTGGTGCGGCGCGAGAAGGACGCTCGGCAGAAGCTGGCTGCGGGGCCCGACCGCGCCCGCATCGAGGACACCGTATACCGGGCCATCGGCGTCCTGACCGGGGCGCGCCTGCTGTCTTTTGAGGAATCCTGCCGCCATCTTTCGGCTCTGCGTCTGGGACTCTCGTTGGGCTGGGCGGTCCCAGGCGACTTCGCGACCGTCAACGAACTCATGATCCTGACCCAGCCCGCGCACCTCGCGATGCTGGCGGGCAAGCCCCTCGTCGAAGAAGACCAAGCCGCACTGCGGGCCTCTTTGGTCCGCCGGCGCCTGACCGGGAAATGACCCCCTCGAAAAATTGATAGACTAAAGGCCCACAGGAGAAACCAATGGCTTTCAGCTTTCTGCCCAAGGAAGAGAAGTTCTTCAAGCTCTTCGAGGCTCAGGCCGCCTACAACTGCAAGGCCGTCAAGGCGTTCAAGGAGCTGGTGAAGAACTGGGATGAGGATTCTCCCGCCTTCGAGTCCATCCGGGAGATCGAGCACGAGGCCGACATCACCACCCACGAGATCTACGACAAGCTCAACCGGACCTTCATCACGCCCTTCGACCGGGAGGACATCCGCCAGTTGGCCGGCGAGATGGACGACATCGTGGACATGGTGCAGTCCCTGTGCAACCGCATGCACCTCTACCATATCCACAACTCCACCCCCGACCTCGTGCAGCTCATCGACATACTGGATCAATCGGTCGACGCCATCCGCAAGGCCATCGGAGATCTCCAGGACAAGGACAAGACCCGCCGCGTGCTGGACTACTGCATCGAGATCAACCGCCTGGAGAACACCGGGGACCATGCTCGCGACATGGCCCTGAGCAAGCTCTTCGAGGGCCAGCCCGATCCCATCGATGTGATGAAATGGAAGGAGATCTACGAGTTGGTCGAGTCCGCCCTGGACAAATGCGAGGACATCGCCAACACCATCGAGACCATCCTGGTCAAGCAGGCCTGAGGACCTCTCATGGGCCAGCTCCTGGCGCTCCAGCAGGCTGAGATCAGGCTGTCGGCGGTCAGCGTCCGCGTCGTCGTCCTATCCCGGATGCTCGAAGACCTTCTGTTCCGCGCCCAGCGCATGTCCCGGGCCTTGAAGGACGACGCCGGGGCCGATGCCGCGGACTCCACGTTCGGCCGCGACCTGCAGGCCCTGCGCGGCGACGTGCACGTCTTCGGCCGGGATTCCGCGGGCCTCTCCGCCGCGCTCGCAGGCATCGAGCCTCCAGCCGGCCGCGGCGAGCCGTCTTCGGCCCGCGTCCAGGCCGTCAGGCGCCTGACCCACCGGCTGCACCGGAGCCTGGCCGCGCTCCTGGACCAGGCCGTGCTGGCG
The DNA here is from genome assembly GCA_026388095.1 of Elusimicrobiota bacterium. Taxonomy (NCBI): domain Bacteria; kingdom Pseudomonadati; phylum Elusimicrobiota; species Elusimicrobiota bacterium. Next base: position 7,594 of record JAPLKL010000044.1, read on the forward strand.
CATCGGCACCTGCTCGAGGCCGAGCACAAGGTGGAGGCCTGGGGCCTGGTGGAGGAGCTGGGGGCCGTTTCCCAGCAGGCCCAGGTGCTTGCCGGCATCGCCAACCGGCTGCTCGCGGCGGCGGGCGGCGGGACGTGTTCTCCCGAGCCGACGCTGCGCCTGCGGGCGGCGGTCCCGCTGCGGCCTATGGGGCGGCTGATCGTGAGCCCGCCGAGCCCCCAGCAGGCTTAGCGGCGCGGCGCGCTCATCATTCGACGCGGATGCTGACGATGGCGTCGTTCTGCCTGATGGCGTCGACGACGTCCTGGCCCGCGGTCACCTGGCCGAAGACCGTGTGGATGCCATCGAGGTGCGGCGTGGGGCAGTGGGTGATGAAGAACTGGGAGCCGTTGGAGCATATCCCCGAGAGCTTCCGGCCCGAAGCGGGGTCGTGCTCGCAGGAGCCGGCGTGGGCCATGGAGAGGGTGCCCTTGCCGTGCTTGAGCTTGGGCCGGATCTCGCACTCGATCTTGTAGCCCGGCCCGCCCGTGCCCACGGCCGGCCCCCCGTCGCGGCTCAAGGGGTCGCCGCCCTGGATCATGAAGTCCTTGATGACCCGGTGCCACTTCTGCCCGTCATAGTACTTGGAGTTGGCGAGATTCTCGAAGTTCAAGACGGTGCCGGGGCACTCGGCGTCGAAGAGCTTGAGTTTGATGGTTCCGCGGCTGGTCACGATGGTGGCTGTCTTCATGGAATGAGCCTAGCAAAATTTTATGAGGAATTGACGGGGTGCTGGCCGGATGGTAGTATAGGTCCCTCACCCCCAAAGGAGCGAAAGCATGAGAGCTTTGGTCAAGAAGAAGAAGGAGAAGGGCCTTTGGCTGGAGGACGTGCCCGAGCCGTCCATCGGAGACCACGACGTCCTCATCAAGATCCGGCAGACCGCCATCTGCGGCACTGACGTGCATATCCACCAATGGGACGAGTGGGCGCAGAAGACCATCCCCGTGCCTATGCACGTGGGCCACGAGTTCGTGGGCGAGATCGCCAAGCTGGGCCCGGCGGTGCAGGGGTTGAGCGTCGGCGAGAAGGTCTCCGGCGAGGGGCATCTGGTCTGCGGCCACTGCCGCAACTGCCGCGCCGGCCACCGGCACCTCTGCATCAACACCAAGGGCATCGGCGTCAACCGACCGGGCTGCTTCGCCGAATACCTGGCCTTGCCCGCCGAGAACGTGTTCCCCATCCCGCACGGCGTGACCGACGACGAAGCCTCCATCCTCGATCCCCTGGGCAACGCGGTGCACACGGCTTTGGCCTTCGACCTGGTCGGCGAGGACGTGCTCATCACGGGCGCCGGCCCCATCGGCATCATGGCCGCGGCCATCGCCAAGCACGTGGGCGCGCGCCACGTGGTCATCACGGATATCAACGAGTACCGGCTGGAGCTGGCCCGCAAGGTTGGCGTGGAGAACGCCGTGGACGTGCGCACCCAGAAGCTGTCGGACGTCATGAAGAAGCTGCGCATGACCGAGGGCTTCGACGTGGGCCTGGAGATGTCCGGCAGCCCGGCCGCCTTCAACAGCATGATCGAGGTCCTCAAGATGGGGGCCAACGTGGCCCTGCTGGGCCTCCTGCCCCAGAGCACCACCATCCCCTGGAACCAGGTCATCTTCAAGGCGTTCACTCTCAAGGGCATCTACGGCCGGGAGATGTTCGAGACCTGGTACAAGATGTGCGCCATGCTGCAGAGCGGCTTGGATATCAAGCCGGTCATCACGCACCGCTTTCCCTTCCAGGATTACGAGAAGGGCTTCGCGGCCATGATTTCCGGCAAGTCCGGCAAGGTCATCCTGGACTGGACTCGGGCCTAAGGTCCGTCAGAGTATCTCGGCGAGGAAGGCCTTATGCCGCGTCGCGCAGAAGCGTGGCGTTGATGAAGGTTTGATACCCGATGCCAAGATGCCTGGCCCGAGCCCGAGCCCATTGGAGCACTTTCGGGTGAAGCCGGATGTGAACGTCTTGGTACTTGTCCGGGCCCTTGAGAGGTCGGCCGCGGGCGGGCCGCTTGATCTGGAACGTGTTTTCAATCGCCTTCCGAAAAGTCGCAGTTTCTTTGGAAGTAACCCGGCGCGCCTTAGAGAAGTCAAACCCCTTTGAGTTGCGCATAGTTCCTCCTCTCTTTTTGATTTGCTCGCCGCGCGCTGATGATTCGTATCCTGCGGCCTGGGGAGCGAACGGTGAACACGACAACCAGGATGCCTGAGCCGGAATCTCCAATCAGCCATTGCCTTTTTTCGTCGTGAGAATGTCTCGCATCGTCCAGGATGAAGGCGCAAGGGTCATCGAACGCGAACGTCGCCGTCCTAAAATCAATTCCATGTTTGAGAGCGTTCTGCTGCGCCTTTTCATTGTGCCATTCGAACGTCATATTTATAGTGTACACTGAAATTATTCGCGGGTCAAGAGGTCGTCAAGGTGGGCGTTTTTGGACTACGAGAATGACGTGATGCCACCATGTTATTTTCTTGATTGCGCCGGCTGTTGTGGCGCTTCTTAAATCAGTCGTCTTTGGCCAGCGCTTTCAGGACGCGCAACACTTGGTCGCGGCGTTTGGGGGGCATCTCCTTGACCATGGCGCCCAGCTTGCCGGCCCAGCCGTCATCGGGAGACTTGTGGGGCGGGATGTCGGAGAAAAGCCGGGCGATGGGGACCCCCAGGACGTCGGCCAGCCTCTTGACCACGCTGATGCTGGGGATTGCCTTCCCGTGTTCGATGCGGCTGAGGTGGCCAGTGTCCATGGCCGCGGCTTCGGCCAGCTCCTGCTGCGTGAAATGGCGGGCCTTTCGTTCCTCTTGGATTCGGCGCCCCAGCAGGGTATAGACCTCGGCCATTGATGGAGTCGGCATCTATCAATTTTACGCGAGTAGATGGCGTTATGATAATGGCGTGAATAGCAATTCATATAATTGACATACAAACAACTGATTAGATATATTCAATCCAGCACCAGGGATGCCACATCGTTGCCGCTATTTCATGCGGGCCGCACGGAATCAGGCTGCTAGGCTCTGGGGGAGTGTTGTTATGCGGGACAGCAGGAGGCGTATGCACCATACAAAAAGGAAAGATGGCGTCTTTAACCTACATTCCGCAACTCGCGGGCAGCGCATGGGGGAGACTATGCAAAGAGAAGGTGCGGCGCATCAAATGTTCCTAACGCTGATAATGGCATACGTCGCGGGCTTTTGTTTGCCTCTGTCCGCAGCGGCGGAAACAGGAGCCGCCTTCCCGGTGCAACGTGCCAGCCTGGAAAATCCGGCTGCCGACGCCGCACGATGGAAAACGGTTCACCAGTTGGAAATTCATGCGGGTCCTATGTATCCAATTTCAGCCGATAGCGGGATTTCAGCTGACCAGGGGACGATGTTCGGAGGAGCTTATCTGGCGCAGCTTTCTCGCCACTTTGCCATAGGCGTTGAGTTGGACAGCCTCGACTTCGACTTCAAGAATGCATCATTTGGAGCAGGAAAATACCATTTCCAGGCTCTCTCATATTTGTTGATCGGGGAACTCGGTTCGTCCTTCGTGGAAGAGCGTTTCGGCTATGGAGTCAGATTTGGCTTGGGCGGCAACCATACCACAATAAAAGGCAGGGGCAGTGTCGACTTCCGCGAAGCGGGCGAGTATCCCATGGCCATGATCGGCGCAGGGCTATGGTATTCGCCGGTAAAGCCTCTGCGATGTGACGTCCGCTATGGAGCCCGGCTTTTTGAATTGGAACCGCGAGCCCAGAGCAGGCTGGGTGTCGCCAACGAACTTGTTTTCGCGCTTTCGGCCCGCTTCGGCGGGAAATGACGATCAAGGAGCAAAATAAAATGAAAAAAACCGCATTGCTAATGGCAGCGTTGGCTCTGGGGCTGGCTGGCTGCACATACTACCTTCCTCACCAGATGGCCGCGTCCAACGTACCGATCAACCCGCCCAGCTACGAGGTAGTAGGGCCGGCAGCCGGAGAATCCTGTCGTTCTCTATTGCTCACCATAATACCCGTGGGAGGCAGTAACCGCCTGCAAGCTGCTATTGACGCGGCGCTCAAGAAATCCGGAGGCGATGCTCTGATTGAAGTGACTTCGGACTACAAGGTGCTCTATGTTTATCCTTTCTTTGCTCAGCATTGCACGCTCGTCAATGGGCTGGCGATCAAAAGACAGCAGGGGCGGTAGACCTCACCATTTCGGGCAAAGCACAGCTCAGAGACCTGTCCGAGTAATATGGTTCCCATCCCCGTTTTGCAACTTTGGAAGGGGGGGGTGGCGAGGCGACTTGGCCAAAATGGGGCTGTTTAGCCTACAACCACGAGGAGGGAAAAACAATGAAAAAACTAGCACGGGGTCTTTCGGTCTTGGTGGTGGCGATTGTCGCCGCTGTTGCGCTTAGTGGATGTGGTCTCATTATCAGCAGCACCTGGCACTCAGGATCACAAGTTGTTTCGGCAGAGGGAAACTGCATGCGGATGTGCGAGAATACTTATGAATCGTGCTCTACAGGGTGCAAGGTTCAAAGCAGCCCCCTGGATCTGCTTCTTTGGGACCCGTGTAACGACGGTTGTCACGATAAGCGAGAAAACTGCTACCTCGGTTGCCCTGGTGTGGTAAAGAAAGCAAAGTGAATCAGGCGGAAAGCCTGCGCCAGACACAATGAAAGGAGTCGGCACATTAGAGCTATCGAGAAACTCTATCAAGCACTGCCCCTGATCCGTGGGCAAGCATGCAACGGGTTTGCTAACGATTAATCCCCCAAGTCCTTGGAGCCGAAGGATTGTAGTGCTTATTGCTCCAGCTGGACACTTTCAGACCGGCGCCAACACCTTCCCGGCTCTCGCCGCGCCGGGATATAAGCCAAAAATATTATAATGCAGCCACGAGGACCCGCGCGGGCCTCCATCAGGCGCATTCCGACCGAGGGATGACATGAACGACCAGAAGCCCCTTTTCCTGACCGACGCCCAGCTCCAAAACGAGATGGAGAAGTGCGAATACTGCGCGGAAAAGCCCTGCCAAGCGGGCTGCCCCGCGGACTGCTCCCCGGCCGATTTCATCATGGCCGCGATGAAGGGCGAAGCCTCGGACTACAAGCGCTCCGCGGCCTTGATCATGGGCCACAACCCGCTCGGCGGAGTGTGCGGCGCGGTCTGCCCGGACAAGCACTGCATGGCGAAGTGCTCGCATAAGGAGTTCGACGCTCCCCTCGACATCCCGGCCATGCAGGCCACCATCGTGCAGAAGGCCAAGGACCTGGGCGTCATGCCCCGCTTCGAGCTGGCCAAGCCCAACGGCAAGAAGGTCTCCGTGGTGGGCGCCGGCCCCGCAGGGCTGGGCGCGGCCGCGCTGCTGGCCCAGAAGGGCTACGCCGTGGACGTCTTCGACGCGGACCGCCGCGTGGGCGGCATGTGCAACCTCATCCCGGACTTCCGCCTGGACAAGCGCGTGCTCGACACGGACATCGACTTCCTGCGCTCGCTGGGCCACATCACCTTCAAGCTGGGCAAGAAGGTCCCGACGCCGGCGACCTTGGCCGCCAAGTACCACGCCGTGGTGGTGGCCTCCGGCCTGGACAACCCCATCCGCCTGGGCATCCCGGGCGAGGAAGCCTCCCTCAACTGGTTCGCCTGCCTCAAGGACCCGGCCAAGCACCCGCTCAAGGGCCGGCGCGTGGCCGTCATCGGCGGCGGCGCCGTGGCCGCCGACTGCGCCGAGACCGCGGCCGAGCAGGGCGCGGCCTCAGTCGAGCTCTTCTGCCTGGAGAAGCTCGGCGAGATGCCGCTGACCGCCAAGGAGATGAAGGGCCTGCTCGACACCGGCGCCCAGATCACCGGCCGCATCAGCGTCACCGCCATCCTGGCCAAGGCCGGCAAGGCCGTGGGCCTGGAGACCGTCAAGGTCGCTCTGCCCAAGGGCAGGAAGTTCCATCCGCGCGAGGTCAAGGCCCTGGCGGGCTCGCAAGCTCGCCGCCAGGACATCGACTGCGTCATCATCGCCATCGGCTCGCGGCCCACGGTCAAGGCCGAGGAGCGCAAGGGCGTGTTCTTCGCCGGCGACATGCAGAACGGCCCCACCACGGTGGTGGAAGCCGTGGCCGCGGGCAAGAACGCGGCCTTGGAGCTAGACGCGTATCTCTCCAAGGGCCCCAAGCCCGCCATCGACAGGAAGGTCAAGAGCCACGCCCTGCTGCCGGGCCGCAACCTCATGCCCGTGCCGCTGGAGGCCGACTTCTTCGGCCGCAAGATCATCTCGCCCTTCCTGCTTTCGGCCGCGCCGCCTTCGGACGGCTACGACCAGATGAGGAAGGCCTACGAGGCCGGCTGGCCGGGCGGCGTGATGAAGACCGCCTTCGACGGCGTGCCGATCCATATCCCGTCCGAATACATGTTCGCATTCACGCAGTCGACCTACGCCAACTGCGACAACGTTTCGGGCCATCACCTCGAGCGCGTGCGCCGCGAGATCGAGCGCCTGGTCAAGGAATACCCGGACCGCCTCACCATGGCCTCCACGGGCGGCCCGGTGACGGGCAACGACGAGAGCGATAAGAAGGGCTGGCAGTCCAACACCAAGAAGCTCGAGGACTGCGGCGTGATGGGCATCGAGTACAGCCTCTCCTGCCCGCAGGGCGGCGACGGCACCAAGGGCGACATCGTCAGCCAGGATGCGGAGCTCACGGCCAAGATCATCGGCTGGGTGCTCTCCAGCGGCGACCCGGACATCCCGAAGCTCTTCAAGCTCACGGCCGCAGTGACCGCGATCTACCCCATCATGGCCGAGATCAAGAAGGTCCTGGCGCGGTACCGCAACGCCAAGGCCGGAGTGACCTTGGCCAACACCTTCCCGACTTTGGGCTTCCGCAAGGGCGAGAAATCCACCTGGGAAGAGGGCGTGGTGGTGGGCATGAGCGGCGAGGGGGTCATCCCGATCTCGAACCTGACCTTGGCCAACGTCTCGCGCATGGGCGTGGCGGTCTCCGGCAACGGCGGCCCCATGGACTATAAGTCAGCCGCGGACTTCCTGGCTCTGGGCGCCAAGACCGTGCAGTTCTGCACCATCGTGATGAAGCAGGGCTACGGCATCATCGACGAGCTGCACTCGGGCGTCTCGCACCTGATGGAGGCGCGGGGGATCTCTTCGATGGACCAGCTCATCGGCCGGGCGCTGCCGGACCCCATCCGGGGCTTCATGGAGCTCTCTCCGGTCAAAAAGATCTCCGCGGTCAAGGACGAGCTCTGCATGCACTGCGGCAACTGCACCCGCTGCCCGTACCTGGCCGTCAGCCTCAGCGACGAGAAGGTCCCGGAGACCGACCCGGAGCGGTGCGTGGGCTGCTCCATCTGCACCCAGAAGTGCTTCTCCGGCGCGCTCTACATGCGCCAACGGACCCATAAGGAACTGGCCGCCCTGAAGGAAGCCTAAGGCCGGTTGCCGGTGCGCAGTCCTTTCCGCGGCCTGCCGCGGGCCTTCGTGGTCCTCTGGTGGGGCATGCTCGTCAACCGCCTCGGCGGTTTCGTGGTGCCCTTCCTGGCCATCTACCTGACCTCCCAGAGGGGGTTCAGCGTCGAGCGCGTGGGCCTGATCCTCTCGCTCTACGGCGCGGGCTCGGTTCTGGCCGGGCCCTTGGGGGGCTGGCTCTCCGACCGCTTGGGCCGCAAGGCCGTGATGGTGACCTCCTTGTGCCTGGGCGCGTGCTCGGTGCTGTCCTTGGCCGCGGTCCAGCGCGGGCCGGCCGTGGCCCTGGCCGTGTTCTGCGTCTCCTTCCTGGGGGACATGTACCGGCCGGCCTGCTCGGCCATGGTGGCGGACCTCATCCCGGACCAGCGCCAGCGCGCCTTCGGCCTGGTCTATTGGGCCATCAACCTTGGCTTTTCCGGCGCCATGATCGTCGCGGGAGCCCTGATGCGTTTCGGCTTCCTGGTGCTCTTCACGGCCGACGCGGCCACCTCGCTCGCCTTCGCCGTGCTCGTGGCCCTGTTCGTGCCGGAGACCAGGCCCGAGGGGGGGACGGCCCATCCGCTCCACATCGCCGCGCCGTTCCGGGACGGCGGCTTCGTCGCTTTCTTCCTGCTCATGCTGGGCATCGCGATCATCTACAGCCAGGCGCACTGCACCTTGCCCGTGGACATGCAGCGCCACGGCATCTCCGCCGCCGGCTTCGGCTACATCATCGCCATCAACGGGGTCATGATCGCCATCCTGCAGCCCTGGGTCGGCCAGCGGCTCGGGCGCCTGCCGCCCGCGCGGGTGCTGGCGCTCAACGGCCTGCTCACCGGCGTGGGCTTCGGCATCCAGGCCCTGGCCGGAGGCGCTCCCATCTACGTCGCGGCCATCGTGGTCTGGACGCTCGGCGAGATCATAGGCGCGCCCATGGCCTCCACCGTCGTGGCGTCCCTGTCCCCGGCGTCTTTGCGCGGGACCTACCAGGGCGCCCTGCAGACCGCCTGGGGCGGAGGAGCGTTCCTGGCGCCGATGCTGGGCGGATTCGCGATGGGGAGCTTCGGCGGGCCGGCGCTCTGGGTCGGCTGCATGGTCCTGGGCTGCCTGGTGGGATTGGGGCATTGGCTCGTGACCGGGGCCATTTTGCAGCGCCGCAGCGCCCGGAATTTTTCTATGATGAGCGGACAGCCGCAACCGGAGGTCTGAAACCATGCCCCGCAACATCCTGATCAAGAACGGCATCATCGCCACCTTGGGCGATGAGAACAAGGTCCTCTATGGCCACGCCCTGCTCATCCAGGACGGGCTCATCAAGACCATCGCGCCGCAAGGGACCTTCCGGGGCAAGTACGCCAAGGTCATCGACGCCAAGGGCAAGGTGGTCCTGCCCGGCTTCATCAACGCGCACATGCACTTCTACAGCACGATGGTGCGCGGGCTGGGCAAAGCCGCCCCGTCCAAGGACTTTCAGGAGGTCCTCGAGAACCTGTGGTGGCGCCTCGACAAGAAGCTGACCGTGGAAGACTCCTACTACAGCGCGGTCCTGCCCCTCATCGACGCGGTCAAGCGGGGCACCACGACGCTCATCGACCACCACGCCAGCCCCTTCGCCGCGCGCGGCTCGCTCAGCAAGATCGCCCAGGCCGTCAAGGACGTCGGCCTGCGCGCGTCTTTGTGCTATGAGCTCTCGGACCGCGACGGGCCCAAGGTGGCGCAGGACGGCATCGACGAGAACCTGGCTTTCATCAAGACGTGCGCCAAGGACAAGGACCCGCAGCTCAAGGCCCTCTTCGGCCTGCACGCCTCCTTCACCATCAAGGACGCGACTCTGGAGAAGGCCTCCGCGGCCGGCCGCGAGCTGGGCGCGGGCTTCCACGTGCACACGGCCGAGGCCAAGTCCGACCAGGACTACAACATCAACAACTTCAACATGCGCGTGGTGGCGCGCCTGCAGAAGTTCGGCATCCTGGGGCCCAAGACCATCGCGGCGCACTGCGTGCACGTCGACGAGGACGAGATGAGCCTGCTGCGCGACACGGGCACGGCCGTGGCGCACAACCCGCAGTCCAACATGAACAACGCGGTCGGCGTGGCCGACATCATCAAGATGTCCCAGAAAGGCATTTTGGTGGGCCTGGGCACCGACGCCATGACCGTGAACATGCTCGAGGAGGTGCGCGTCGCCCTTTGGGCCCAGCACCTGTCCCACAACAACCCGAGCGTGGGCTTCATGGAGGCGCTGGGCAGCCTCATGTTCAACAACGCCAAGATCGCCAACCGCTACTGGGACCCAAAGGTGGGCGTGCTGAAGGAAGGCTACGCGGCGGACGTGATCCTGATGGACTACTGGCCGCCCACGCCCTTCGACGAGAGCACCTTCCTGGGGCACCTGGGCTTCGGGATCTCCCAGTCCTTCGTGGACACCACCATCTGCGGCGGCAAGGTGCTCATGGAAGGCAAGAAGCTCAAGATCGGCTTGGACGAGGCGGAAGTCGCGGCCAAGTCCCTGGAGCTCTCCAAGAAGCTCTGGGCCCGATTCTGACTTTGTGAGGGTCTGACCCTCACAAAGTCGGAGCCTTTCCCGGAGCACGACCCCCGCTTCGGCATACCGAAGGCCAAGGGCCTCATGTTCGTGGAGCTCGCCAAGGCGCTGGCTTATGAGCCTTAGGTCTGGAACATCGTCTGGACGCGCGTGCAGGCCACTTGCTTGATCCAGGCGTCCAGGGCTTTGTGCTTCTTGAGCAGACCGGTGAGATCCCGGGCCGGGAAGCGGAAGAGCCGGCAGGCTGATTCCGTGCGCACCGTGGCCGAGCGGGCGGACTTCATCAAGAATCCGATCTCTCCGAAGAAGTCGCCGGGGCCGAGCCGGCCCACCTCGCGCGCCGCGGCCTTGGCGGCTTTGCGCCAGACCGACAGCTCGCCCTTGTAGACCACGAAGAAATCCTCGCCGCGCTCGCCTTCCCGGAGCACGTCTTGATAGGCGGGCCAGACCTCCAGAGAGATGGCGGGGAGGCTCTCCAGCAGGCTTTCCAGGGCCGGCGACTCGGAGAGCGCCTCGGAGAGCTTCAGGGATTGGGCCAGCCAGTCGAGGTCCTTGGGGCGGATGTTCTGCGGCACAGGTGTCTTGGGCATGGCATGGCCTCCGATCCTGGGTCAATGATAGCTCATCGGGCCGCTCCGGTCAAAGGGACGTCGGCAGCGCGTCGGGTTTCCGCGCGTCAGTCCGCCGGATTGTCGCCGGGAGGGGGAGGGCCGGTGGGCGCCCCGCCGTCGACCTCGCTCTGGCCCTGGAACCAGAGCTGGATCTGTCCGAGCGCCGCGGCCTGCCGGATGCTTCCGCCCTTCATCTGCAGGTAGAGCTTCATCTCGAGTCTGTCCTTGCCGTTGCTGCCGTCCGGGAAGCCATGGGGCTGGGGCCAGAGGTTCTCAACGTGGCTGTTGCCGCCGATGGACAGGGGGATGAGGTGGTCGAACTCGTAGTCGTGCCATTCGCTCTGCGCGACGCCATAGTGCGCCGCCACCTCCTGCTTCATCTGCTGGGTGACGTGGCGCTTGCAGTAAGGGATCTGCTCGGCGTAGCGGAACTCCTTGAAATCCGGGTCGCTGGTACTGCAGAGCTTCCCGGGAGTGAAGGACCAATCCGGGGCGACCCGCGGTGCCGTGCCGCCGAGGACCGTCAGGGGAGCTTGCGAGGCGGGCTTCACCGGGGCGGCCGCGCCGGCCGGAGGGACCGCGGCGCGGTCCAGGGCGGAGCTGTTGCCGAAGAACCGGGCCGAGAGGCCCTGGATCGCGCCAGGCTGGATGAGGCTCGTCGCCGCGGCCGCGGGCTGCTGGTCCGCAGGCTGCGTCTGCGCGGCTGCCAGCGCGGGAGCCAGGAGGACGAGAGAGAAGGCGAAGCTCTGCAGGCGCATGTCGCGGCCTCGGTAATATCATTATTGGGGGCAAGGGCCCGCTCTGTCAAGACCCAGAGACCCCCTCGCTTGGGGGGGGCTTCATTTCCTATAATGATAACGTCCGGAAGCATCAAATGAAAACGATCCTGGAGAAGCTGAGGCTGAGATTCGAGTTCGTGTTCGTCTTGGCGATCATCTTGTCGGCCGGGTGCATCCATTATCTGGTCCGCTACAAGCTGGCCTTCCTGAACCTCTACGCCATCCCGGTCCTGATGGCGGCCTACTATTTGGACACCCGCAAGACCATTCTGGGAGGTCTCGCCTGCATCCTGCTGACCTTGTTGAATGTGGCGCTGGCGCCGCAGCGGTTCCTGGGTCCTGGGGGCGGCGTGGAGCTCTATTTCAGCCTGCTCACTTGGGGGGCCTTCCTTCTCCTTGCGGCCATCCTGGTAGACTACATGAAGAAGCAGCTGGTCAGCGAGATCGAGCATGGCAAGGGCCTGGGCCGGCAGATCGTAGCGCTCAAGGAGTTCGACGCACTCAAGGACCGGTTCGCGCGCAGCGTCACCCACGACCTCAAGGCGCCCTTGAACGCGGTGCAGGCCTATGCGCAGCTCATGCGCAGCGGCACCTCCGGGCCGCTTTCCCAGACGCAGCAGCGGCAATTGGGCATCATCTGCTCCAGCACGGAGGAGATGGCCTACCTCATCGATGAGATCCTGGATTTCGCCAAGATCCGGGCGGGACTCATGCAGTTCCACAAGGCCCCGGTCCGCGTGCGGGAGATCCTGCAGTCCGTGCACGATCTGCATAAGGTCAACGCCGAGAAATTCGGGATCCAGTTCATCATGCAGGCGCAGGAACCCTTGCCGCAGGTCTGCGTGGACAAGGGGCAGATCGCCCGGGTGGTCACGAACCTGGTCTTCAATGCCTTCAAATTCACTCCGAGCGGCGGCAAGGTCGAGATCTTCGCCCGTCGGGACGCCGCGTCCCAAGTGCTGGTGCAGGTCCGGGACAGCGGGGTGGGCATCCCCAAGGCTCTGTTGGAGAGCATCTTCGATCAGTTCTTCCAGGTCGCCGATACCCGCAAGAAGGCGCGCACCGTAGGGACCGGCCTGGGGCTGGCCATCGCCAGGGAGATCGTGCAGAGCCACGGCGGAAAGATCTGGGCGGAGAGCGGCAACGGGGACGGCAGCGTGTTCTCTTTCACTCTCCCCGCCGAGCCCGAGCCCGCGGCGCAAGCAGGCAGGTAAAGGAGCGCGTATGCCAGAGCAGAAGAAGGTCCTCGTGATCGACGACGACATAACCCTGCAGGAGTTCTACACCCAGGTCCTGTCGGCCCATATAGTGAAATTCTGCACCAGCGGAGAGGACGCCATAGCCTGGCTCGAGGCCGGCGCGACCTTCGATCTCATCTTCCTGGATCTCGACCTGTTGGGCATGTCCGGCTTCTCGGTCCTGGATAGGTTCAAGGCGATGAACACAGGCAAGTTCCCCCCGGTGATCGTCAACTCCTGCCTCACCGACGCTGAGACGCAGAAGCGGGCTCTGGAGAATGGGGCTGCGGCCTTCATGTACAAGCCGATCTCCATGGATAACCTCTTGGGCCTGACCCAGAGGTTCTTCAGCGCGGCGAAGTGAAGCTATTCTTCCTGCTGGGCCTGTGCGCCTGGCCCGCGCTGGCGCGGGCCGGCGCGGAAAAATGGTTTTTCAGCAAGCCCAGGACCGTGCGGGTCTACCTTACGGCCTCGGCCGGCGGCCAGCGCCTGGCCCTGACGGAGACTTCGCCCTTCGCCGACTTCGGCCAGCCGCTGGAGTCCCAGCCCTGCGTGTTCGTGGACCCCTCCAAAGCCTTCCAGACCGTGCTCGGCATCGGCGGAGCCCTGACCGACGCGGCGGCCGAGACCTTCGCGAAGCTGCCCAAGGACAGGCAGCGCGAGCTCCTGCGCTCCTATTATGACGTCAAGGACGGCATCGGCTACACCTTGGCCCGCACCAACATCCACAGCTGCGACTTCTCCAGCGAGAGCTACACCTACGTCGCGGACGGCGACCGCGCCCTCAAGACCTTCAGCGTGGCCCACGACCGGAAGTTCCGCATCCCGCTGATCAAGAGGGCCATAGCCGCGGCGGGCGGCGCGCTGACCCTCTTCGCCAGCCCCTGGAGCCCGCCGGCCTGGATGAAGGACAACGGCAGCATGCTGCAGGGCGGACATCTCAAGCCCGAGTTCTTCCAGACCTGGGCCGACTACTACGTGCGCTTCATCCGCGCCTACGAGGCCGAGGGCATCCCGGTCTGGGGCATGACCATCCAGAACGAGCCCATGGCCAAGCAGACCTGGGAGTCCTGCGTCTTCACGGCGCCGGAGGAGCGGGACTTCCTCAAGAACCACCTGGGTCCGACCTTGGCCAAGGCGGGGCTGGGCGACCGGAAGGTCCTGGTCTGGGACCACAACCGGGACTTGATGTACCAGCGGGCGCAGACGATCTTCGGCGATCCGGAGGCGGCCAAGTACGCCTGGGGCCTGGCCTTCCATTGGTACGAGAACTGGTCCGGGGGAGAGCCTCAGTTCGAGAACGTCCGGCGCGTAGCCGAGGCCTTCCCGGGCGTCAACCTCTTCCACACCGAGGGCTGCAACGGACCTTTCGACACGAAGCGCATCGACGACTGGGGCTGGGGCGAGAGCTACGGCCGGTCCATGATCAACGACTTCAACAACGGCGCGGTGGCCTGGACGGACTGGAACGTGCTCCTCGATGAGCGGGGCGGTCCCAACCACGTGGGAAACTTCTGCTTCGCTCCGGTCCACGCCGACACCAGGACCGGGGACCTGCACTACACCAGCGCCTACTACTACATCGGGCATTTCTCCAAGTTCATCCGGCCGGGCGCGCGCCGGGTGGCCAGCCTGAGCAGCCGGGACCCGCTGCTGACCACGGCCTTCCGCAACGGCGACGGCAAGCTGGCCGTGGTGGTGATGAACCGGGGCGACAAGGATATCGCTTATCGCCTGTGGATCGAGGGCCAGGCCGCGGCGCTCACCAGCCCTGCGCACTCGATCGCGACCTTGCTGGTCGACTAGCAGGCTGCTGATAAACCCTCCAGCGGAAAGGACGGTGTCCGGACACAGTCCTTTCGGTAGCGGGCAACAGTCCGTCCCCGAATTGGCGAGCCGAAGGCTCGCCAGTCGCGCCGAAGGCGCCATCCTTCGTGCAACCTATCGGCTGGGTTCTGCCGCCCCGCTTCGCGGGTCGGTTGCGCCCGGCAGACGGCCGCCGGGCGCTCGCAGAACGGACTTTATCAGCAGCCTGCTAGCCCTTGAAGACGATGAATTTGCGCGCGGCGAAGTTGATGGCCAGGGACGCGGCGGCGTTGGCGGCGTAGGCGTACGTGGTGGGCAAGCCGGTCCATTGGATCAGGGCCCAGCCCAGGGCGGTCCCGATGGCGAAGCTGGCCGCGGAGACCGCGTAGAAGAGCGCGAACTCCATGGCCTTGCTGTGCCGGCCTCTGGTGAAGACCCACAGGACGTTGGCGACATAGGCCGTCAGGTTGGAGAACATGAAGGCGATGACCTTGTCCCAGACGTAATGGGCCGAGCGGACGCCCTCAGGGATGGCCGCCGTGTGCAGGCCGAGCAGGCGCGCGGCGGGGTCGCCGGGATTGAGGGCGGGCAGAAGCAGGACGGCGGCGAGGTAGAAGACCAGGACGTCCACCGCGGTGGCGAGGACGCCGCAAACGGCGTATTTGGCGAACTGGACCAGCGGGTGAGCATCCCGCCGGAGGCATTGCTCCCAAAGGCGCCGCGCGTATCGCCCCATCATAGGGGGGATGATACCAAATCGACGAGTAATCCCTTGATGCCGGGGGTACTCCCAGGCTTCCGGACCGCTCAGAGGTTGATGTCGACCTGCAGGGTGAAGGTGTTCTTGCCGGCCACGGCGCGGTTGTTGTAGATGTCGTAGCCGAGGATCACGCTGGTCTTCTCGGAAAAGGCCCAGGAGAAGCCCAGGTTGGTGGCGCCCGCCAGCGACTGCCCGCCCTG
Organism: Elusimicrobiota bacterium; assembly: GCA_026388095.1. Lineage (NCBI taxonomy): Bacteria > Pseudomonadati > Elusimicrobiota > Elusimicrobiota bacterium. The sequence goes on from JAPLKL010000044.1 coordinate 22,990, forward strand.
ATAGTCCACGGCGAGCCAGAGCTTGTCCGATATCTCCTTCATGGTCCGGTCCCAGGAGAGCAGGACCCCGTTGTTGGCCACATGCCCCTGCTCATCGCGCAGAACGGCGCCGTTGCCGCCGTAGTAGCCGGCGGAGAGACGGCCCACCTTCGGCAGGGTCCCGGCGGCCAGGCCGTAGACGATGTCCTGGTTGGTGAACCCGTTCTTGGTCCCGATGTTGTAGCCGCCGATCGCCAGGGCGGGGGACCACTCGGCCAGGGAGTTCTCCGGCGTGCCCAACTTCCCGTGGAAATAGAGGGGGTTGTTGTCGAGGACCTTGTCGCCCTGATACATCAGGTCGAATCCGGTCTCGGCCTGTATCTGTTTTGTGGGCAATATACCGATGGTGGGGCCGATCATGGAGACCGGGCCCTTCCTGGTCCCGGTGTTCTCGTCCTGGCTGCGCAGGTAGGCGTCGATGTTGAGGTGCAGGACCTTGTAGGGCTGGATATCCGTGGAAGGGATCCAGATCTGCGTCGAGGGCGTGGCTCCCGCCGCGGCGGGAAAGCCCAGGGCCAACAGCGCGATGAAGATCTTCATGGCGTTCATCCTATCAGTTCGCGAGGGACCGACGGGGCCCAGACAGGCGGCGTAGCCTGTCTGGGCCGTTGCGCGGACGTCAGGTCTGCAGGTAAGCCGTCTCTCCATGCACGCTCTCGTCGAGGCCCATTTCCTGTTCCTCAGCCGAGGTGCGTACCGGGGTGATCATGTTGATGAGGAACAGCATGACGTAGGTGAAGATGAAGGCGTAGATGGCGGCGCCCACCACGGCGATGCCTTCCTTCAGGAAGAAGTTCACGTTGCCGTGGATGAGGCCGTCGGCGCCGTTGGGGTTGACGAACTTGGTGGCGAATATCCCCAGGCAGAACACTCCCAGAACCCCGCCCACGCCGTGCACGCCCCAGACGTCGAGCGCGTCGTCCCAGTTCATCTTGTTCTTGATGTTGACCGCGATGTAGCAGACCACGCTGGAGGCGATGCCGATGAGGACCGCGCTCTTGACCGTGACGTAGCCGGCCGCGGGCGTGATGGTGGCCAGCCCCGCGATGGAGCCGGTCAGCAGCCCCACGAACTTGGGCTTCTTCTCGATGACCCAGGCCAGGATGAGCCAGGTGGTGGCCGCGAAGGAGGCGGCCACGTCGGTGTTGACGAAGGCCTGCGCGGTCACGGCGTCGACCTTGAGCTCGCTGCCCGCGTTGAAGCCGTACCAGCCGAACCACAAGAGGCCCGTGCCCAGGGCGACCAGCGGGATGCTGTGCGCGGCGGCGTCCGAGACCTTGCGCTTGCCCACGAAGAAGACCGAGGCCAGCGCCGCCATGCCGGCGGAGGCGTGGACCACGATGCCGCCCGCGAAGTCGAGCACGCCGTGCTTGGCCAGCAGGCCGTTGCCCCAGACCATGTGCGCCAGCGGGAAGTACACGAACAGCAGCCAGGCCACCAGGAAGATCAGGTAGGCCTTGAAGTTGACCCGGTTCGTGAAGGCCCCGGTGATGAGCGCCGGGGTGATCTGGGCGAACATCATCTGGTAGGCGAAGAACACGAACACCGGGATGCTGCTCACGCCGGAGAAGGCCTGGTTGAGGCTCATGCCGCGCATGAAGGCGTTGTCGAGGTTGCCGATGATGGCTCCTTCCCCGCCGCTGAAGCAGAGGGAATAGCCGCAGACGTACCAGAGCACGGTGGTGACGCCCATGGAGACGAAGCTCTGGATCATGATGGCCAGGACGTTCTTGCGGCCGACGAGTCCGCCGTAGAAGAACGCCAGGCCGGGAGTCATGAGCATGACCAGGCTGGTGGCCACGAGCATGAATCCGGTATTGCCGGTGTCGAACATGTTCTCTCTCCTTCCTTATTGAAATGACGGCCCTAGGGCCGGGAAGGCCCCCATGCCAGGAAACACTAGCTAACTGGGCGCGGGCGCCGAATCAGGGTTTTCCTGAGAACGGCCCGCCAAATCCCTGAGACGGCGCATGTGTTATAATCACGAAGACCAGCATGCAGACATCCCCCAAGGCCGTGGGCGGCCCCGCGCGCGGTCTCGAGCAGCGCCAGCAGAGGCGCATCCGGATACTCCACCTGTTCCAGGAGAGGGTCAAGGAACTGGCCGCGACCATGCTCCAGGATGACGCGCAGGACATCGCCGCGCTCCTGCGCGAGGTGGTCGCCATGCTGCCTTCGGCTTGGCAGTACCCGGCGTCGGCCTCGGCCCGGATCCGGCTGGACCAGCAGGAGTTCCGCGCCCCGGATTTCGAGGCCACCCCATGGCGGCAGAGCGCGGCCTTCGTCACGAGCGACGGACGCCGAGGCCTCATCGAGGTGGTCTATCTCAAGGAGTTCCCCCAGGCGGCCGAGGGCCCCTTCTTGGCCGAGGAAAGGAAGCTCATCGATTTCCTGGCCGAGATGTTCCGCGGCTTCATGGATAGGAAGATCGCCCGGCAGGCTCTGGTGGCTTCCCGCGACTCCTACCAGGAGCAGCTCCGTTGTCTGGCCGCGCAGCTTTCGCTGACCGAGGAGCGGGAACGCCGCGCCCTCGCGGCCGACCTGCACGACCACATCGGCCAGACTCTGGCCGCGGCCCGGCTCAAGCTGAGCGCCCTGGCCGGGACTCGCGAGACCGAGGCGGTCCGGGCCCTGTTGGATGAGGCCATCCAGTACACCCGCTCGCTGACCTTCGAGCTGAGCTCCCCGGTCCTTTACGAGTTGGGCTTGGCGCCCGCCCTGGAGCAACTGGCCGAGCGGATGCAGGAGAAGCACGGCCTCGGCATCGAGGTCCATGATGACGGGGCCGCCAAGCCCATGGACGACGAGGTCCGGGTCGTGCTGTTCAAGGCGGTGCGGGAGCTGCTCATGAACGTGGTCAAGCACGCCCGCGCCGGCCGGGCCACGGTCGCCCTGCGCAAGGTCGACCGGGCCGTCGAGATCTCCGTGGCGGACGACGGGGTGGGCTGCTCCGCCGAACAGGCCGCGGCTTCGGCCGGGTCGGGGGGCTTCGGGCTTTTCAGCATCCGGGAAGGGCTGCGCCACTGCGGCGGAGAGTTCGCGATCCGGCCCCGGGCAGGGCGGGGGACCGAAGCCACTCTCAGGGCTCCGCTCCGGGCCGCGGACCGGGGGCATTGACTTGGAGACGCGGCTGCTGCTCTGCGACGACCATAAGCTCTTCCGGGAAGGCCTGAAGACCCTGCTGGAGAAGAGGCCGGGCCTGCGGGTCGTCGCCGAGGCGGCCGACGGCCCGGGCGCGGTGGCCGCCAGCCTGGAGTCCCGTCCGGACGTCGTCATCATGGACATCTCCATGCCCAGGCTCAACGGCATCGAGGCGACCCGCAAGATCCTGGAACTGCGCCCGGATTGCCGGGTCATCGTCTTATCCATGCACTCGGACCGCCGCTTCGTCAAGGAGGCCTTGAAGGCCGGCGCGTCGGCCTACCTGCTCAAGGACTCGGCTTGCGACGAGCTCTGCGCAGCGGTCGCCGCTGTAGCGGAAGGCAAGACTTACCTGAGTCCCGCCATCGCCCATATCGTGGTCGCGGAATGCGTGGGCCGCGGTTCCCGGGATGACGGGGCGGCGTTCTCCGTGCTCTCCGCCCGCGAGCGCGAGGTCCTGCAGCTCCTGGCCGAGGGCCGGTCGACCAAGCAGATCGCCCTGCACCTGCGCCTCAGCGTCAAGACCGTCGAGACCCACCGCATGCAGACCATGCGGAAGCTCGACATCCACAGCATCGCCGGCCTGACCAAGTACGCGATCCAGGAGGGGCTCGTCTCGTTATGAGCATCGCCCGGAAGGTGTTCTTCGTGGCCGCCAGCTTCGCCTTGCCCATCATCGTGCTGGCCTTCTTGGTGGTGCGCAGCATCAACGAGCACATCACCTTCGCGCGCTGCGAGCTGGCCGGGACCGCCTACCAGCGCCCCTTGGAGGCCCTGCTCTGGGACATCCAGGATCACCAACTGTCCGGGCAGGCCGCGGCCTTGACAGGCACCATCCGCCAGGAGCTGGCGGCCCTGCAGGCCGTGGACCGCCGCTACGGGGTCCTGCTGCAGTTCACGGGCGAGGGCCTGGCCAGGCGCGGCCGGCAGCTCGCCACCGCGGGCAATCTCCAGCGCGGCTGGGAGCGGCTGGAGGCTCTCAGCTCCCGGGGGAGGTCTCCCGAGCTCGACGCCCAGTACGACAAGCTGACCGCCATCATCCAGACCATGATCACGCACGTGGGCGACATGTCCAACCTGATCCTGGACCCGGAGCTCGACACCTTCCATCTCATCACCGACACGCTGGTGCTGCTGCCCAAGACGCAGGCGCGCCTGGCGCGGGCCACGGGTGCCGGGCGCCTGGATCATACGGACCGGATGGCTCTGGCCGTCCAGGCCTCCTTCCTGGAATCGGAGCGCGGACAGATCAAGTCCCATCTGGACACCGCACTCAGCGAGAATTCCAACGAGTTCCACGGCGCCTTGGACTCGTTCCAAAAGAACGTCCCGATCGCCTACGAGGAGTACGAGTCCGCGGTGAACCGGTTCATCGCCCTGGCCAAGCGGGCCGCCGACGGCGGCCGCCCGGTCGTGCCGGCGCAGGACTACGTCGCGGCCGGCCGGAGCGCGCGCGAGGCGAGCTTCCGCCTCTGGGACGCGGCCGTCCCCGAGTTGGACCGGCTGCTCCAGGCCCGCATCGACTACTACACCAAGCGCAAGGTCGTGGCTTTGCTGCTCTCCGGCCTGGCCCTGCTGCTGGCCTGCCTGTTGGCTTACCGGATAGCGGCCAGCCTGATCCATCCCCTCAACCGGATATCCCGCACGCTGACCCCGGGCGCCGACCTGCTCGACGGCAGCGTGCAGAAGCTGGCCGATTTCACCGATAAGGGGGCGCAGGACCTCACCTCGATGCGCATCACCTGCGACGAGCTCGACGCCCATGCCGAGAATATGCGCAAGACCGCGCGCGAGCTGGCCGCGGTCGTCTTCGGGGACCGCGGCCGCGCCTAGAGGTTGATGTCGACCTGCAGGGTGAAGGTGTTCTTGCCGGCCACGGCGCGGTCGTTCCAGATGTCGTAGGCGAAGAGCACGCTGGTCTTCTCGGAGAAGGCCCAGGAGAAGCCCAGGTTGGTCGCGCCCAGCAGATTCTGGCCGCCCTGGTACTCCACCGCGCACCAGAGCTTCTTGGAGATCTCGGCCATGGCGCGGTCCCAGGAGACCAGGACGCCGTGGTTGGCCGTATGCCCCTGCTCGTCGCGCAGAACGGCGCCGTTGCCGCCGTAGTAGCCGGCGGAGAGACGGCCTACCTTCGGCAGGGTCCTGGCGGCCAGGCCGTAGACGACGTCCTGGTTGGTGAATCCGTTCTTGGTCCCGATGTTGTAGCCGCCGATGGCCAGGGCCGGCGACCATTCGTGCAACGACTTCTCCGGCGTGCCGACCTTGCCGTGAAAATAGAGCGGGTTGTTGTCGAGGGCCTTGTCGCCCTGGTACATCAGATCGAAGCCGGCCTCGGCCCGGATATCCTGGTAGGGCATGACTCCGATGGTCGGTCCGGTCATGTACATCGGCCCCTTGCGCGTCCCGTTGTTCTCGTCCTGGGTGCGCAGGAAGGCGTCGAAGTTGAGGTGCAGCACCTTGTAGGCCTGGATGTCCGTGGAAGGGATCAGGATCTGGCCTGAGGGCGTGGCCCGGGCCGGGGCGGCCAGGGCCAGGATCGACAGCGCGATGAAGGTTCTCATGGTCCTCCTGCCGTCCGGAAGTATATCAAACCAGCATCCGCCGCCGCGCCGGCATCTCGGCACCCCGGTTCCAAATTGGTATCATAGCCGTAACGTCCCATGCGTCCCGTGCACATATCCCTGAAGGAGGAAACATGCCCCATCGCAGCCACGCCCCGGAGAGCCTCGCCCAGATGACCCCCCGCCGCGGATCCCAAACCCAGAAGGTTTCGGACTATTTCGGCTGCAACGTGTTCGGCCCGGAGACCATGCGCCTGCTCCTGCCCAAGGACACCTACCGGCGGCTGCGCGAGGCCGTGGACCTCGGCAAGCGCATCGAGCCGGAGGTCGCCAACGCCGTGGCCGCGGCCATGAAGACCTGGGCCCTCTCCAAGGGCGCCACCCACTACTGCCATTGGTTCCAGCCCATGACCGGCTACACCGCGGAGAAGCACGACAGCTTCGTGGAGCCCACGGGCGACGGGCGGGCCATAGAGAAGTTCTCCGGCCGCCACCTGGTGCAGGCCGAGCCCGACGCGTCCTCCTTCCCCTCGGGCGGCCTGCGCGTCACCTTCGAGGCCCGCGGCTACACGGCCTGGGACCCCACTTCCCCGGCCTTCATCATGGAGATGAAGGGCGGCGCCACCCTGTGCATCCCCACCATCTTCGTCTCCTACAACGGCCAGTCCTTGGACGACAAGACGCCGCTGCTGCGCTCCTGCGACGTCATCAGCAAGGCGGCCCTGGACATCCTCAAGCTGTTCAAGAGCGACGCGGCCAAGGTCCACGCGACCTTGGGCGCCGAGCAGGAGTACTTCCTGGTCGACCGTTCCTATTATGAGAGCCGGCCCGACCTGCTCATGGCCGGGCGCACCCTCGTGGGCGCGCCGTCGCCCAAGGGCCAGCAGCTCGAGGACCACTACTTCGGCAGCATCAAGGAGCGGGTCTTCGCCTTCATGAACGAGGCGGAGAGCGAGCTTTATAAGCTGGGCGTGCCGGTCAAGACCCGGCACAACGAGGTGGCTCCCAACCAGTTCGAGAGCGCCCCGGTCTTCGAGGAAGTCAACGTGGCGGTGGACCACAACCAGCTGGTCATGGACGTCCTGGACCGCATCGCCATCCGCCACGGCCTGGCCGTGCTCCTGCACGAGAAGCCCTTCGCGGGCATCAACGGCAGCGGCAAGCACTGCAACTGGTCCCTGGCGACCGACACGGGCAAGAACCTCCTGACCCCGGGCGACACGCCGAACGAGAACCTGCAGTTCGTGGTCTTCCTGGCCTGCATCGTCAAGGCCGTGCACGACAACCCGCTGTTCCTGCGCGCCACCGTGGCCTCGGCCGGCAACGACCACCGCCTGGGCGCCAACGAGGCGCCGCCGGCCATCATGTCGGTGTTTTTGGGCGGGCACCTGACCAAGGTCTTCGCGGACATCGAGAAAGGCGTGCACCCCAAGGGCCAGGACAAGGAGTGGATGTCCTTCGGCCTCTCCCGCATCCCGCCCATCCTGCGCGACAACACGGACCGCAACCGCACCTCGCCCTTCGCCTTCACCGGCGACAAGTTCGAGTTCCGGGCCGTGGGCTCGTCCTTCAACACCGCCCTGCCCATCACCATCCTGCACGCCATCGTGGCGGCGCAGCTGCGGCAGGCCAAGACAGACATCGAGGCCAAGCTCAAGAAGAAGCCCTTCAAGGACGCGGTCCTGGAGGTGCTGCGCGGCTACATCAAGCAGTCCAAGGCCATCTGCTTCGAGGGCAACAATTACTCCGCCGCCTGGGTGAAGGAAGCGGCCAAGCGCGGCTTGCCCAATGTGCAAACGACTCCTGACGCCCTGGAGGGTTTCAGCCGTCGGGAGAACGGGGCCCTGCTGGAGCGCCTGGGCATCATGAGCGCGGAGGAGAGCCTCTCCCGCGAGCACGTCAAGCTCGAGAAGTACGCCAAGGACATCGAGATCGAGGCCCGGCTGCTCATGGAGATGGTGGAGACCCAGATCGTGCCGGCCGGCCTGCAGTACCAGAACCGGGTCGCTGAGGCGGTGCGCGGACTGCGCGAACTGCTGCCCTCCGAAGCGGCTCTGGATACCCAGATCGGACTCCTGCGCAACGTCGCGGACCACATCGACCGCGCCAGCAAGGGCGTGACCGAACTGCGCCTGGCCGTGGCGCGGGCCGTGGATGAGGAGGACGGCGCACCCCGGGCGCGCTTCTACTGCCACAAGGTCAAGCCGCTCTTCACCCCCATCCGGGAGGCGGTGGATGGGCTCGAGGGCCTGGTGGACGCGGAACTCTGGCCCCTTCCCAAGTACCGGGAGATGCTCTTCCTCCTTTAGATGAACAAGCACGCGCCCGGACCCGAGCCGCAGCCCGAGAAGTCCCTGCCGGAGGGCGTCCGGCATATCGTGGCAGTAGGCGCGGGAAAGGGCGGGGTGGGCAAGTCCACGGTCGCGGTCAACCTGGCCGTGGCCCTGGCCGCGGAAGGGCTCAAGGTCGGGCTCCTGGACGCCGACGTCTACGGCCCCAACCTGCCGCAGATGATGGGGGTCTTGAACCACGTGCCCCGGCTGGGCGAGGACGGCAAGATCGAGCCGGCCGAGGCCCACGGGGTGAAGCTCATGTCCATGGGCTTCCTGCTGGAGGCGGACTCGCCGGTCATCTGGCGCGGGCCTCTGCTGCACGGGGCCATGAACCAATTCCTGCGCGACGTGCGCTGGGGCGGGCTCGACGTCCTGGTGGTGGACCTGCCCCCGGGCACGGGCGACGTGCAGCTCTCCGTGGCCCAGACCGTGCCTCTGGCCGGCGCGGTCATCGTGACCACGCCGCAGAGCATCGCGCTCTGCGACGTGATGAAGGCGGCGGCCATGTTCCGCAAGCTGGAGGTCCCGATCTTCGGCGTGGTGGAGAACATGGGCGATTTCGTCTGTCCGCACTGCCGCAAGACCAGCCGCGTCTTCTCGCACGGCGCGGGCAAGAAGTTCTCGCAGATGTACGGGGTGCCCCTCTTGGGGGAGATCCCGCTGGACCCGGCCGTGTGTTCGGCCGGGGAGGATGGGAGGCCCTTGTGCGTGGCGCATCCGGAGAGCGCCCCGGCCAAGGCCCTGCGCGGCCTGGCGCGCGCCGTCGCGGCCCGGCTGGCCATACCGATAGCGAAGAGGCAAGGAGGCTGATATGAGCACGCAGACAGCGACCCCAGAGACGACGCCCCTGGCCGCGGGCACCGCGGCGCCGGATTTCCGGCTGCAGGACCAGGACGGCAAGGAGTTCCATCTGGGCGACCATCTGGGCCAGAAGACGGTCATGCTCTTCTTCTATCCGCTGGACTGGAGTCCGACCTGCTCGAAGGAGAACGCGTGCTTCACGCACAGCCTGGCGCGTTTTCAGGAGTACGGCGAGGTGGCGGCCATCTCCAGCGATTCGGTGTATTCCCACCGGGCCTGGGCGGACAAGTTGGGCCTCAAGCACCGCCTGCTCTCGGACATGCACCGCGCGGTGTCCAAGTCCTACGGACTGTACTTCCCCAAGGCCAACATCAACCAGCGCGCGACCGTGATCATCGGTCGTGACGGCAAGGTGGCCTGGGTCAAGGTCGAGGCGGACATCACCAAGGAGCGCGACTACAACGAAGTGGAGGCGGTCCTCGCCAAGCTGCCCAAGTGAGATGCCCATGACACCTGAACCCAAGAAGGCCGAGCCGAAGATGGACCCGAATGCCCTTTATCGGGAGGAGGTCTTCACCGACCACCAGGCGGGCACCATCCGCCGCCTCTCGCCGGTGAAGTCCGACGGTGCTGCGGACGCGGTGCGCAGGACCATATACATCGGGGAAGCCCAACTGCTGACCTCGGCGGGGGCCCTGCCCTTGAGCTTCGAGATCGAGGCGCAGTCCCTCGGCGACGCCGCCCAGAAATACGGCGAGGGCGTCAAGCAGGCCTATGAGGACGCCCTGGAGGAGTTCCAGGAGCTGCGCCGCCGCGCCAGCTCCGGCTTGGTCCTCCCGGGGGCCGGCGCCGCGGGTCTGGAAGGCCTGGGCGGCGGGGGCTTGCCTCCGGGCGGGCTTCCCGGCGGCGGGAAGCTGAAGCTCTGAGCTGAAAGACGAGCCAGGCTGGCGAGGCCGGTTTTGAGACGAAAGCCCCGGGGCCGCGTCCAACTCCTGAAGGATTTCGTCACCTTTCCCCTGCGCGCGCTGACCCTGTTCCACAATGACCGGTGGGGCCTGTCCGCGCTTTCCTCCGAGCGGTTCGAGTATGTCGGGCGGGAGGTGAGAGGTCGCTGTCTGGACGTGGGCTGCGGCCGGAGCAACCGGTTCGTGCAGGAGTTCCTGGGCGGCCACGGCAAGGGCATCGACGTTTTCAGGTATGAAGGACTGGCTCGGGACGAAGTCGTCGCGGACCTCTGTCGCTTCCCCTTCCCGGATGCCTCCTTCGATTCCGTCACGTTCATCGCGAATCTGAACCACGTGCCGCGCTCGAAAAGAGACATCGAGTTGGCGGAGGCGTGGCGATGTCTAAAGCCGGGCGGCGACATCGTGGTGACCATGGGCAACCCGGTCGCCGAGATCCTGGTGCATCAGGTGGTCTGGCTTTACGACAAGGTCTTCAGGACCGACTTCGACATGGATACCGAGCGGGGCATGGCGGAAGGAGAGGAGTACTTCTTGCGGGATGCCGAGATCGTCTCACGTCTGGCCCGGGCGGGGTTCTGCGGCGTCAGGAAAAAATATTTTCCGACGCAATGGGCGCTGAATCACTTGTTCGTCGCGTCGAAGCCGGTCTGAGCGAAGAGCCAGCGCAATAGCCGCAGTCCGCTGCGGGCGAGGTCCAGGAACCCGCGGGGCCTGAGCGCTGTTTTCAAGAGATAGCCGGGCCGGAAGTAGAACCTGCGGTAGGCCTGGCTCATGATGCGTTTGAGCCGCGCCTCGGTCCAATGGCCCGTGATGAGCAGGGGCCTGGTCTGCCCGTATTCCTCGGGCGCCGGCCCGGGGCCTTCCCGGTACCAGCCGTTTTTTACCGCCAGGTCGTAGAGGTCTGTGCCGGGCAAGGGGCTGAGGCTGCCGAACTGGGCGTAGTCTATGCCCAGTTCGACAGCGAACTCCACGGTCTGGAGTTCCTCTTCATGGGTCTCGACGGGGATGCCGAGGATGAAGTAGCCGAGGACCTTGATGCCGGCCTTCTTGGTCTTGGCCACGGCGTCCTTGACTTGCTCGACCTTGATCCCTTTGCGCAGCCAGTCGAGTCCTTTCTGGTGCGCGGTCTCGATGCCGAAGGCGATCTGGACGCAGCCGGCTTTCTTCATCCAGGAGAGCAGCTCGTCGTCCACGGTGTTGGCGCGGCATTCGCACTTCCAGCGTATCTTGAGGCCGCTGTCGATGATGAGGCGGCAGAGTCGGATGACGCGCTCGCGGTCCAAGGAGAAGAGGTCGTCGTAGAACATGAAGGCTGTGACGTCGTGCTTTGAATGAAGGGCCTCAATTTCCTTTATAACGTTTTCAGGGCTGCGGGGGCGGTATTTGCTGCCGCACACGGTCTTGTCGCAGAAGATGCATTGGTAGGGGCAGCCGCGGCTGGAGAATATGGTGGCGAGACGTTCGCCCGGGAACAAGGGATGGCGGTAGCGCTCCATGGGCATGAGGTCCCAGGCTGGGAAGGGGAGCTGGTCCGGGTCCTTGATCGAGGCGGGTGCCGAGTCGTGGCTTTTGGTGATCACGCCTGGGAAACCGGTGCCGGTGTCTCCGGCCAAGAGCGCCTTTGCGAACCGGGGGAAGCTCTCTTCGGCTTCGCCGCGGAAGCCGAAGTCGAGCTCCGGGCATTGTTCGAAGATCTTGCGGCTGACGGCGCTGGGGTGGGCTCCGCCGAGCGCGAGCCAGCGGGCGTGGGGGCGCAGGCTCTTGGCCAGCCGATAGGCGGCGCCGGAGAGGGGGGTTGTGGCTGTGATGCCTACGAGCTCGGGTCTGAGTCTTGCGACTTCTTGTGCGACGGCGTCATGATCGAGGCCGAGGGCGACGGCGTCGATGATCTGTGTTCCCAGGCCGGCTTGGCGCAGGGATGCGGCGAGGTAGCCTAGGCCGAGGCTGGGGATGACAAGAGAGGCGCTCTTGCCGGGGATGGGGGGATTGATGAGGGCGATCATGGGCATCGTCGGGGATAATATACCATGCTCGGGGCAGCGGCGGCGGCCAAGACGTGGAAAGCCCCGGAGAGCGAAGCTCTCCGGGGCTTTCCCGGATACGGGCCAGGCGGCCGAAAGACTACGTCGCCTTCGGCGGGATCTTCCCCGAATCCTGCGGCGCCAACCGCATCCCGCTGGCCATGAGGCTGGCCATGAACGCCGAGAGCATGTTGGCCCCGTCTCCCTGCGCCCCCGACACCACGATGTCCGGCGTGATCTTCACCTTGCCGCTGGAGACCTGCTTCATCACCTCGATCATGGCCAGCGGCGCCTGCCCCAGCGCCAGCGCCTGCTTGGTGTAGGCCTCGGCCGTGGCGTGGCCGATGGCCCGGATCTTCTCGCCCTCGGCCCGCCCCACCGCCTCGATGCCCGCCGCCACGCCCTCCTGCTCCAGCTTGGTGGCCGCGCCGCGGCCCTCGGCCCCGATGATCAGCCCGGCCTTCTGCTGGGTCGCGATCTGCACGTCGATCTCAGCCTTCACCAGGCTCGGCTGCAAATCCGCCTGGGCCTTGGTCTTCTCCATCTCGCGCCGGCGCGACTCCGCCTCCTGCTGGGCGTCGAACATGGATTTCTGCTGGGTGGCCACCACCTTGTTGGTCAAGGTCTGCATCAGCCGCTCGGGCAGCATGATCTGGCAGATGAGCACGCTCACGCACTCCACGTGGTAGCGCCGCAGCTCCTCCTGCACGTGCTGCTCCGCCATCTGCTGCTGCTCGTGGCGGTCCTGCATGAACTTCATCGCCTCGGTGGCCGAGGCCTGGTTGCGGTACGAGCTGTCGATGAGCGGATGGATGACGTGCTCGATGAGGTTCTCGATGGTCCCGATGCGCGCCACCATGTGCGGCGCCTGCTGGGGCAGGACCCGGATGATGACCTTGACCTCGACCGTCATCTCGAAGCCGTCCTTGGACACGATGGCCAGAGGGTCGAAGGCGCGCGGGCCTTCCTTGCCCTCGGTCTTGCCCGAGGCCCAGTCGATGGTGATGTTGGTCGTGGGGATGATGTGCGGGGTGTAGGCCAGCTTGTTGAGATAATAGGTCCCCGGCCCCGCCACCTCGCGCTGGATGCCGCGGTAGCCCGCGTCGACCACGTAGCGCTCCATGCCGTATTTGAGAGCCTCATCGGACTTCGCGTCCGTTTTCGCGGCTGAGCCGTCCGTGGCCGGGTCCTTGCCGATGTTGGAGACGATGACCGCCACCTCGCCGCGCTGGACCACGGCCACGTCGTCGAGAGAGGCGTCGAACATCAGCGGGTTGATGTAATAGGTCCCGGGCCGCAGGAAGTCCAGCTGAGGGCCGCGCTGGCCGGCGTTGGACAGGAAGCCCGCCGCGTCCTGGTAGTCCCGGTGTCCGGGCACGATTTTGCCCACGTACTCGGTCGGGGGCAAGGGGTCGCCGTCCCGGGCGGTGATGAGGCCCACCTTCTTGGTGGGCACGACCGTGGCTTCCCGAACCTCGACCTTGAAGAGTTTGGTGTTGACGCGGTAGGTGCCGGGCAGGAGGATGTCGATCTGGGGGCCCTTCTGCCCGCCTTTCTCGATGAAGGCCTGGCCGTCCTGGAAGTTGTTGTGCCCGTCCACCTTCCGGCCGAGCAGGCGGCCCGGCGCGATGGGCTGGCCGTCCGCGGCCACGACCACCCCGATATGGCTGTTGGAGATGTTGACGGCCGGCACCTTGTCCACGCGGAAGAGGTAGGGGTTGATCCGGTAGAAGCCCGGAGGCAGGACCTGGAGTTGGGGGCCTTTCTCGCCGCCGTTGGTGAGGAAGGCGGGGGCGTCCTGGAAGAGGTTGTGCCCCGTGACGACCCGGGCGAAGATGCTGCCGGGCGGGACGGGGCTGCCGTCGATGGACTCGATCAAGCCGACCTCGTTCTCGCCCACCACGAACATGGGGTGCTTCTCCGTGCGGTAGAGGAAGGGGATCAGGAAATGCAGGCCCGGGCCGAGGATGCGCGCCTGGATGCCCACCTCATCGGCCATGGCCACGACGCGGCCGTCCGGCATGGAGCGGCCGAGCCAGCGGCGCTCCAGCACCGCCACCTGGGTTCCGCCGACGACGACGATGGAGTTGTAGGCGAACCAGAGGGTGAGGATGATGGCCACGGCCACGCCCAGGCCCGTCACGGAAAGGCCGAGGATGCCGGCGAAGGCTGTCACGATGTTCATGCTTTCTCCTTATGCTGTTCTTGCAGACCCTATCATTTCCCATCCTCCGCGACAACCGTATGCGCGGAGACATAGGCTTTAAGCCGGTCGGCGGAGATGACGTCGCAGGCGCAAGTGGGGCATTCCTTCCTGTCGACCGTCAGAAGCTGCTTGCAGCGGGGGCAGACTCGGATGACGGATGGGTCCACGAATCCGGCGAGCTTGGAGAGGGTCATGATGGCGCCGCAGGGACAGGTGTCCTCGGAGCAGGGCTTGGCGCAGCGGGGACACGGGATGGGACGGCGCGCGGGCTCGAAGGAGATTCCGCAGTCTTGGCAGCGAGGGGCTTGCGGGGAGTTCCCCGTTCCGCAGACCGGGCAGGCCGCGAGGGCGTCTTCCTTGGGCGCGGCTCCGGCTGCGTCGGGGAGGCATTCTTGGCAGCTGGTCTCCACGGCGAGCTCCAAGGGCATGCCGGCCTCCAGCTTCTCCAGGATCTTGCGGCTCAGGATCTGGCTCAGATCATGCGGGGCGGGGGCGGTGGGGCTCTCGGCGGCAGGGGTTTCTTCTTGAGCGGCCGCAGCCGGGCTTGGATGTTCGGCGAGCTCCACGCCGCATTCGGTGCAGACTCCTCTTCCGTCTCCGGATTCCTCGACTTTTCCGCCGCATTCGGGGCAGCCTGCGGGCTCGGGACTGTTGGACATTGGCAGGCCGCACTGATCGCAGAAGGCCGCGTCCGCGTCATTGTCCGCGCCGCAGGCCGGGCAGGCTGAGGCTGGGGCCTTGACCGTCTGGGACGGCTCCGGCGCAGGGCTCTCTCGTGGGGCTTTTTTCAGGGACTCTAGGCAGTGATAGCAGACCTGGCAGCCGTCGTTATTGTCTTTGCCGCATTTTGGACAACGGATCATGAGCCGCCTCCCGGATGCTGGAGAAGTGATTATAGCGTACCTGGGGCTGATCCCGCCGCTGCGGCCGCGGTCAGATTGATATAATGCACTCCATTCGATGAAGCCCCGGCTGGCTCTCTTCCTCGCCGTACCCGCAGTCTGGGCCGCGCTCCATTACGGCGTCCTCGCCTACATCTTCCTCCATCCTGCCTCGATCAGTCTCTCGATCTTCACCCAAACCCTCAAAGTCCTGGCCCGCCTGGCCGTCATAGCCTGGCTGCTCGCCGCCTCCATGGGCCTCGGCCGCATCCTCCTAAAGCCCCTCGCTTTGCCCTACGCGGACCAAGCCGAGCGCTCCATCCTCGAAGCCGGCCTCGGCCTCGGCCTCCTCAGCCACACCCTCTTCATGTTCGGACTCCTGCACCTCTGGAAGCCCGCGCCCTTGGCCGTCCTATTCGTCCTGATGACCATGACCGCATGGACAGCCGCGCGGCCCCTGTGGAACAAGCTCTCCATCCCGACACGACTGACCTGGCCCCAAGCTCTCTTCGCCGCGCCCATCTTCCTGGCCGCCCTCTACGGCCTCATCTCGGCCAATGCCCCGCCCACGGAATGGGACTCTTTGGCCGTCCACCTCGAGCTCCCCAAGCTCTACGCCCAACTCGGACACCTCCTGCCCCTGCGCTGGCTCTCCCACGGCTTCGACCCCATGGCCGTCGAGATGTTCTACGTCCCGGCCCTCGTCTTCAAGTCCGCCGAGCTGCCCGCGCTGGTCGCTCTTCTTTTCGAAGGCCTCATGGCCGCCGCCCTCTGGGCCTTGGGCAGCCGCATAAGCTCCCGACCCGCAGCTCTTGCAGCCGTCGCCCTATTCCTTTGCCAGCCCGCCGTCGTCAGCGTCAGCGGCACGCCCGGAACCGACTTCGGCGTCGGCCTGTTCGCCATGCTCGCCTTCTGGACCGCCTGGCGCGCCGTCGAGACCAGGCAAGGCCGCTGGCTCATCCTCTCCGGCGCGCTCAGCGGTCTGGCCGCCGTGTCCAAGACCACCGGCGTATTCCTGGCGGCGGCCCTGGCGGCCATGCTCGCCTTCGTCGCGCTGCGCCAAGAGCGCGCTTTGCGCAAATGGACGCTCGCCTGGGCCGCGGCCGCGGCCCTCTTCGCTTTGCCCTGGTTCCTGCGGACATTCATCTATATGCACAATCCCATCTGGCCCTATTTGCCCCAGCTCTTCGGCGGCAGTCCCAGGGATCTCTACATATTCGCACGGCTCAAGGACGCCACCTTGGAAGGCCTCGGCACCGGCTGGCGCCAGCTGCTTCTGCTGCCCCTGCACCTCATCTTCGAGGACCCGGACACCTTCCACCATTCCAGCCGGGAGCTGCTCATCCCCTTCCTCGCGTTGGGCGCCC
The DNA here is from genome assembly GCA_026388095.1 of Elusimicrobiota bacterium. Classification (NCBI taxonomy): domain Bacteria; kingdom Pseudomonadati; phylum Elusimicrobiota; species Elusimicrobiota bacterium. The sequence goes on from JAPLKL010000044.1 coordinate 39,305, forward strand.
TCAACTGGCGCAGCGCCTGCAAAGACCCTTTCGCCAAGTGGTCTTTCGCCTATCTGGGCCTCTTCACGCTCCTGTGGTTCCAAGCCGTGCAGAACTGGCGCTACTTCATCCCGCTCATGCCGTGGCTCTGCCTGCTCACCTGCGGCTGGGCCGAGCGGACCTGGCGGCAGGCAGGCTGGCGCGCGGGCGCGGCCTGCGTGCTCGCAGTCGGTTTCATCGCGGTCCCGGCCCTGTCCGCCAACAACGCCCTTTTCCCGGTGCTCGGACTGAGGCCCCAAGACCCCCGGCAAAGCCCGCAGGACGCGTATCTGAGCCGCAACATCGATTCCTATCCGGCCATGGCCTATATCAACCAAACGTTCCCGGCGGATGCCCGCATCCTCCTCTACCGGGAGGTCCGGCCCTTCTACCTCGACCGCTATGTCCTCATCGGCGACCCCCAGAACGAGATGCTCATCCGCTATGAAGAGCGCGACACGCCCGAAGAGCTCTACCGGCGGCTGCGCGAGCTCGGCCTGACCGCGGTTCTCGTCGATCCCCATCTGGAGACCTTCAGCACGCGCGTGCCGGGCTTCATGCGCGCCGAAGCCTTGCTGAGGACCGTGCTGCAGCGCTACGCCGCACCCCCCGTCGACATCAACGGCGTCTGGATCTATTCTTGGAGGACGCCGTGAGGATCGCGCTCATCCCCATCTACAACGAGGAGACCACGCTCTCCGGGGTCCTGCAGTCCGCCAGCCGCTGGGCGGACTACCTGGTCCTGGTCGACGACGGCTCCTTGGACGGCTCCGCCCGCATCGCCCGCGATTGGTGCCTCAAGCGCGGGGCCAAGGGCGCCTTCATCGCCTTGCCCGAGAACCAGGGTATGGGCGCGGCGCTCAAGGCGGGCTTCATCCATATCGCGCGCGGCCTCGAAGCCGGACATTGGCGGCCCCAGGACCTGGTCGTGTTCGTGGACGCCGACGGGCAGTACCAGGACGCCGCCCCCCTGAGGCTCTGCGCCCATGTGGAGAGCCGCGGCTGCGACGTGGCCTCGGTGCGCCGCGATTTCTCCCTCTACCCCTTCTACAAGCGCTTGGGCAACAGCCTGCTCAGCCTCTGGGCCGGCCTCTTGTGCGGACAGCGCTTCTACGACATCGAAGCCGGCATGCGGGTCATGAAGGCCGGGATGATCCCGAGCCTGTTGGAGTACTTCATGGGCTTGCGCTACAGCTGCTCGCAGGAGATCGGGATCATCTCGGTCCTGCTGGGCTTCAAAGTGGACAACACCCTCGTCCAGCCCGTGAGCTACTACCGCTCCCGGACCCGGATCATCGACTTCCTGGCCAACGCAGCGGTGGGGCTCATCGCGAGCCTGCGGGTGCGTTTTCGGCGCAAGGTCTCCGGTACGTGAACGCCTGGAGCCCCGCCCAGGCCAGGATCAGGAGCCACGCCGTGACCCCGCCCCAGAGCAGGCGCTCATACCACGAGGTGTCCACTAGGCTCGACATCGGCAGCTTGAAATAGAACTTGTCGAACCATAGCAAGGTCATGCTGCCGGCCGACAAGGCGCCGAGCACGGTCATGCCTGACGGCAGGGCCACGGCGGGGAGGTCCACGAGCAGTCCCAGGATGGGGGTGAGGAGGAATCCTATGGGCTTGAGCGCCGCCAGCGCGGCCAGAAGACGAGGATTCCAGACCTTGCCCATGCCGGAGTAGGCGGCAGCAACGGAGATGTGCGAGAAATCCAGCCGTCCCCCGGGCAGGACGTAGGCCCACAAGCACAGCCCGACCAAGCCCAGCCCTTCCCAGAGCGGCACCGGCACCACGGTCAGCAAGGCCCAGCGCCAGCCGGCCAGCGTCGCCAAAGCGAGCAGGCACGCTTCGCTGCCGGAGGATTGCGTGCGGCAGAAGGCCAGGCCGGCCAGGCTGGCCCAGAAGGCCTTGGCCTGAGGCGGCAGGGGCGAGAGCCAGGCCGCGCCCAGCGAGAGCAGGCAGAGCCCCCACGTCCAATGACGCAGGGCCTGCGGCCAGGGCAGAAGAGCTAAAACCACGGGAGCGACCGCGACGGCGCATGAGATCATGGCCGGCTTGCGGCCCAGCTCCGCGACCAGGCGCCGGTAGAGCACGGCCGCCAGGGCCAGCGCGGCGCCGAGCTCTACGGCGCGCCAAGGAGCGGCGCCGAAACGGCGCAGGTCGAAATGAGGCAGGCAATAGCGCAGCGTGGACATCTCCGTCCCGCTGGCCCAGGCGCTCATGACGGCGCAGGCCGCCAAAGTCGCCGCGGCCCAAGCCAGGGGCGGCAGTCCGGGCCGCTCCCACCGGGCCAGCCGCAGCGCGAGCAGAAAGACCAGGACGGCCCACGACCAGAGGGAGACGTCCACCAGGCTCGGGAAGGCGATGGTAGCCAGCGCCGCCCACCACAGAAACCAGCCCCGCCAGCTCAGGGCCGGGGCATCCAGCCCGGAGGACATGCTCAATAGGAGCAGTCCAGCCGAGGCGGCCAGCCCCCAAGCCATGGCCGGCGGCCAAAGACCGTCGATCCGCAGGGGGAGGACCAGAAGTCCCAGGCATAAGGCCACCAGGACCCCGGCAGCGATCCGGGTCCTGGGCCGGGCCATGGGCCAAGCCGCGCTGAAGGAAGCGGCCAGCACCATCAGCCACAGCAGCCAAGTCAAGCGCCCGACCCACTGGCTCGGCGAGTGCGCATCGAGCTCATGGTCCACGGCCGCCACGGCGCGCTCCGCGGTTGCGGCGCTGCCGCTATAGGCGCCGGCCTGCCAGCGGGTCCGGGCCTGCTGGAGCGCTGAATCCGGATCGCTCGTCAGCCAGGGCCAATCGGTGCGCGCCGCGAACCAGCGCCTGCGGCGCTGCTCCAGCAGGTCGAGCATGACCGAGGCCTTGTCGCGCGCGGAGATCTCAAAAGCTTCGAGGTGCGGCAGCCCTCTGGCTTGGATCGGCGGCGGCAGGCCCATGAACGCGGCCAAAGTGGAAGCCGAATCGTTCTGAGCGAACGTCCCCAGCCGGCCGGGATGGATGCCGCGCCCCCAGAGGACGTAGGGCACCCGGCGGACGACCATCTCCATGCCGCCATGGCTGCCGTCCGCGGCTTGTCCGTGATCCGCCGTCACCAGGACGGCGGCCTGCGGGCCGGCGGCCGCGGCCAGCTCCATGATCCGTCCGTCCAGCCAAAGCAGCTTGCGGCGGTAGTCGGCCGAGCGGGTGCCTTCGCGATGCCCGATGCCGTCGAGGTCGAAGAGGTGGATGGCCAGGAAATCCCAGCCGTCCCCCCGGAGGATGCGCATGGCCCGGCGCAAGACCTCCGGGTCTTCCGGGCGGCCCGTGTAGGCGACGAGCTCCATGTGGGCGGCGTGGTCCTTGAACAGGGCGGGCCAATCCTGCTGGCCTATGGTGAACACCCGGCGGCCGGCCGCGCTGGCCCGGGCCATCACCGAGTCGCGCTCCCAGTGCGCCGGCATCCCGCCCAGGAACACGGGCTCCGGCACTCCGGTCCGGCCGCTCAAGAGGGCCCGCAGCCCGTTGGGGGTCAAGGTCGGGAAAGACGCCAGGGCGGTCCCCCAGGCCGCTTGCCGCAACTGGGCCTGCAGGCGCGGCATGAAGCCCGAGGACAGGGCCATGTCGGAGCCCAGCCCGTCGACCATGATGAAGATCAGGCGCGGCGCCACAGGCGCGCGGGCTCCCGCGATGGGCACCGGTTGGACTTTGGGTGTGAAGCGCTCCGCCCGGGGTATGAGCAGGGGGACCAAAGAGACGGTCCCCAGCAGCGCCGCGGTGAAGATCCCGGCGCAGGCGACCCGGCCCGTGGAAAACAGGCGCTCGTTCAAGGCTCTTCGGGTGGGGGCGCGGAGACGCGGCGATCCAGCCGGATCAGGTAGACGCAGACCGCGGCCCAGCCGGCCGCGCGCAGCAGGGCCCAGCCGGCCCCCAACCAATGCAGCGTCACCAGGTCCAGGACCAACCCGACCAGGTTGATCAGCGCGAGGACGCCGCAGGCGAACAGCATGATCTTGCGCAGGAGTCTCATATCGTGCGGGTGACCTTGTGCAGGCCCTTGGGCCGGTCCGGGTCAAGGCCCCGGGACGCGGCCAGGTCCAGGGCGGCCAGCTTGAGCTCCACGTCGAGCAGCAGGGCGCTCAAGGGCGCCTGGCCGCCCGCGGGCCAGAGCACCTCATGAGGCGTGCCGCGGCCGCGCAGGGCCTTGCGCACCCGGGCCAGGTCGTCCGGGAGCTTGCGGCCCGAGGGCGAGAGGAGCAGGACCAGGTCCCGCGGTCCGCAGGCGCCCACCGGGCCGTGCAGGAAGGAGGCGGCGGAATGGGCGGTGGCGTGCAGGCCCGCCAGTTCGCGGAACTTGAGCGCCGCGTCCTTGGCCACGGCGTAGAAGGGGCCGCGCGCCACGAGGCTCAGGACGGGGGCGCGGCGCAGGCGCTTCCAGGCCGCGGCGAAGCGGCCGGCGGGGGGGAAGTCCCGGGGCCGGGAGAGGTAGCGCGCCAAGGCCGCCTGGGTCTCGCGGAGCTCAGCCTCGGCGGGCCAGCCGCACCAGAGGCGCGAGGTCCATAAGGCCAGCCAGAGCTGCAAAGAGAAGGTCTTGGTCGCGGCCACGGAGAGCTCGGGGGAGCTGGAGAGCAGGATGTGGCGCCCGGCCTGCCGGGCCAGAGGGTTGCGGGCCGGGTCCGGCTCGTTGGTCACGGCCACGCCCTGGGCGCCCCAGCCCATGAGCTTCTTGAGGGCGGCGACCACGTCCGGGCTGCGTCCGGACTGTGAGAAGGCCCAGACCACGCGTCCCCGGAAATCGAGGGGCCGGCGGGCCTCGAAGACGGAGTGGGGGTGGACGAAGTCGGCGCGCACCCCGGCGTAAGCCTCCCAGATGTACTTGGCGAAGAGCGTGGCGTTGTCCGAGGAGCCGCGGCCCACGAGGTGGACCGAGCGGTCCGCGGCCTTGAGCAGGCAGCCGCGCAGCCGCTGCGGGGCCTTCTCCGAAAAGGCCGCCAAGAGCGCCGGTATCTCGTGGATGTCTCGCCAGGTGCTGGTGTCGCTGGCCTTCATGGGGTCACATTATAGCCCTTTCTCCTGCGGGGGACCAACGTCCTAGGAAGCCGTGGGACTATAGCCTCTGGCGCAAGCTTCGTTCCTGAGCTATACTGGTCGGGTCGCTCCATTATGCCGTTCTGGAGATGAAACCATAAAGAAATCATCCTTCATCATCCTCGCCGTCGCCGCGCTAGCCGCCTCGGCCTCGGGCCAGACGAGTTCGTCTATGCCCAAGGACCCGGCTTTCGCCAGGACCCTGGTCGCCGAGATCCAGCGCTTCGACCCGGCTCAGCCGGGCGACGACAAGTCTCCGGCCGTCTATTGGGTGAAGCAGGCCGTCCAGAGCCCCGAGCCGCGCCAGCAGGTCTGCGAGCTCCTGGATACGCTGGGCCCGGACGGGGCGGCCGCGAAGTCCAAGCTCATATCTTTGGCCGCGGCCCCGCTGGCGCTCCCGCCCGATGCCAAGGCGGCCCAGGTCCCCGGGAACCTCGCCTCCGCGGCCGCGGACTCTGTTCGGAAGGTTTCATGGGACGCGGCCGGCTCGCGACTGGCTTTCGACGGGGACAAGGCCCGCTCCGAGGGCGGGGCGATCCCCGTGCCCGGGGTCCCGGGCGGGACGCACCCCCCCGAGCTCTCCCCCTACCAGAACCTGCCCGATCTGCTCACCAAGCCCACGCCTCCGGGGACCATCAAGGTCGTGGCCGTGTCCGTGGACAAGCTCCAGGACCTGGCGCGCAAGCAGGTCTATTCGGAGCGCCAGGCGGGGCTCGACAAGGCCCTCGGCATCACCCAGGGCGTGGGCGTAGACGGCGGAGGGTTCTTCAAGGTGAAGATCCTCAACCCCGACGAGGTGAGGGCCGACCCGGTCAAGCAGGCGGTGCGCGACGAAGCGGCCAAGAAGGGCGAGAAGATCGTGTTCGTGCGCACCGACACCAAGGTGCAGATGGGAGCCAGCGCTTCCATCCCGATCGAGAACCCGACCGGCGTGCCGGGGGTGTCCTTGGGCGTGGGCCTGCGGATCAACGGCATCATCGAGATCGTGGAGACCCGGGCCATCCCGGAGGACAAGGCCGGCGCTTGGCTGCACGCGGAGCAGCGGGTCTTCCTCTGGCCGCTGACGGCCAAGCACCTCAAGGAGGTCATGCGCCCTGGCGAGGACCTGACCATCACGGGCCGCCTGGACGAGGGCGCGGCCCAATCTTTGGGCTTCGGCTCGAGCCTGGGCCTGCCCAAGTACGCGCACGTGGGCGTCAACGCGGGCGCCAGCGTGGGCAAGGCCGCGGACCAGTGGGTCTCTCTGCACCTCAAGAAGATCGACGACGACCATGTGCGCATCCTGCTGCAGAAGGCCGACGGCGAGACCTTCAGCACCAACGTGGCCGCCTCGGCCGGCCTGCAGATCTACAACGACCTGCTGATCCCGCAGGTGACGCCGACCTCCTTGGAGCAGGGGCTGGTGGGGAAAGCCGTGCTCAGCGGAGAGAAGGGGATCATGCACCAGATCGAGCAGCTGGCCTCCGCCTCGCTCTCCGGCTCCTGGAGCCAGGGCAAGGACGACCTGGAGGCCGAGGGCTGGGCCTCGGTGCCGCTCTCCGATCCGAAGGTCGGCGCGGCGCTCGATTCCTTCTTCAAATTCCGCCCTGAGGCCCTGCGGGGCCTGCCCGCGGAGGGGACCTTCGCCCAGGAACTCAACGCCGGCCGCTTCAAGGCGGATGTGCGCGACATCACGACCAACGCGGCTTTCCAGGCGCACATCTCCAAGCTCAAGATCGCGCTGGCCGACGGCACCGCCTTCTACGAGGTGCGCTGGCGGCAGGACGGCGCGCTCAAGCACTACGTGGTGGGCCTGACGAACTTCAACTACCACGGCGACGTCACCAAGACCAACCGCTCCGAGCAGATGGCGCTGTGGTACGACCTCGACACCAAGAAGACCGCGGTCACGGTTGCCCTGGGTCCGCAGAACCGGCTCATGACCACGACGCGCGAGAAGGTCAACGACGTCATCGCCACGCAGAAGGCCATGGGCGTGCCGGTCAGCGGCAAGTACGACGAGCCCAAGCCGTACCTCCAACTCTTTGGACTGGGCAACATCGGGCGCAGCGAGGAGACGGGGAGCTTCTATCTGTCGGACGAGGGCGTGCAGGCTCTGCGCGGCGCCAGCCGGGAGCAGCTCGTCGCCGCCTACCTGCACGCGGACTGGATCTACGAGAAGGAGAGCTGGGAGCCGGGCCGGAACTTCTGGGCCATGTCCTCCAAGCCTCCGGCCTGGGCCGAGACCATCGACCCCGAGGCGCTCAAGCCCGTTCTGGATTTCCTGCACGACCACGCCTCCGAGGCCCGCCGCCTGCAGGGCGCCGACAAGAGCAACCGCGGCCAGTTGGCCGCGCTGGAGGCCCGCTACCGGAGCGTGGCTCCGGGCCGCTATCTGATGGGCGACGCCTGGGCCTACACCGACGCGAGCGACTACGCCAACCTGGTCGGCGACATGCAGCGCTCCGACAACCCGGAGCAGCTGGTGGAGCTGTTCATGAAGTTCCGCCACGACGACGGCCTGGAGCTCAAGCGGGCGGTGGTGGCTACGGCCACGCTGGCCGGGGAGCGCGTCGGGCCGGACGGCAAGCCGGTTCCCAACTGGCAGGGCTGGATCCAGATGACGGGCAAGAACGTGCAGCTCGTGCCCGCGGGCGGCCCGCCGCCGCTGCCGCTGCATCCGGTCGGCGAGCTCCAGACCTTGCTCGGCCGCTGGCAGTAGGCCCGACGGCCCAGCTGCCTCTGGGCCATCTGCGCGGGGCGCCTTTCCCCTATGGCCCAGCCTAGCCGGGCGGGCCGGGTCTATAATCTGAGTGTATGAAGGCCCTGGCACTCGCCTTGCTCGCGCTGGCCGCCGCGCCGGTCCACGGCGTGGAGGTGGCGCGCGTGCAGGTGGCCGCGCCGGTCAACTCCTTCATCACGGGCGCCTCGGCCGTGGGCGCGCGCTCCCAGATCGGCCCGCTGGCCAACCCGTCCCTGTCGGGCGCGGGCGCGCTGTCTTTGACCTCGAAGCTGGCCGTCCCGACCTTGGTCCCGACGGTGATCCCCGTGGCGCCGGGAGTCCAGTCCTACTCCGCTCCCAGCGCGGCCCCCCAGACGGTCTCCGCAATCCCGCTCTCCGCTCCCGCGGCGCTGGCTCCGACGGGCGGCGCCTCGCTGCTGCAGCAGTCCGCGGAGCAGAAGAGCGCGCCGGCGGCCGCGGTGAACACTTTGCACGGCTTCGTGGCGCAGATGGAGTCCAGCCGGGTCTCGGGCCGGAACATCTCCAACGAGCTCTCCAACCGTTTCTTCGACCAGTCCGGCACGCGGGGCCCGCCGCTCGCGGTTCCGGCCGAGGCCTCGGTCTCCGACGTCGCGGCGCCCAAGCTGCCTCAGGGCGTAACCAAGGTGGCGGTGGACACGGTGCGCAGCGCCGCGGACGTGCAGCGCCTCATCCCGGACAGCGGGAACTCAAAGAGCCTCAAGGCCAAGCTCAAGCGCATGGTCTCGCAGATGGCGCCTTACCAGATCTATACCTATTACGACCGGAAGGGCGGGCGCTTCGCGGGCATCGATCTTTCCGCCAGACCCGGCTTGATCGACCAGATCCCGGAGCTGCAGCAGCACGAGGTGAAGCTCATCAAGAAGCTGATGCTGGTCAACAGCGACATCCGGGTCCTGGTGCGCGAGGACGGAAAGACCCCGGACCTGGTGATAGGCGACAAGCTGGTGGAGATCAAGAGTTCCCTCGGGGAGGCTATGGCTTTGGAGTCGCTCATCGCGAAGGCCAACATGCAGATCTTGGAGCACGGCCAGCGCCACGGCTTGGGGCGCGGCGCTATGGCTTTGGATTTGACGCGCCAGTCGCGGGTCCCGGTGGCCGAGGTCCAGGGCATCCTGGACTCCTGGCAGGCGGGGTCTAAGGACCAGATTGTTTTGGAGCAGGTGATCGTGTTCGGCCAGACGGACATGCAGGTCTTCATGCGCCAGGCGGACGGAACCTACCGGATCCAGGCGCCGGCCGCCGCGGTCCGGCACATCGTCAACGAGCGGCCGCTGGCCCCGTCCGAAAGGGGCCGGGCTCAGGCGCTGCTGCGCAACGGCATCGAGAAGTCGCCGGTGCTGGCCCTGAGCCTGTAGGCTGCCACCCCGGCCCGGCAAATTTTGGTAGAATATGTCCGTTCACCGATTTATTGCCGGATGGTGAAATGGTATCACGGGTGGCTCTGAACCACTTATTCTAGGTTCGAATCCTAGTCCGGCAGAACTTTAGCGGCAAAAAAAATGAAGCCCTCCGAAAAGGAGGGCTTCCGTGTTTCTGGCTTACTCGCAGTGGGAGCAGCCGCACCCGCCGCTGAAATTCTCGTGGCGGGATGCCTGGACCGCTTCGACGCCCTCCTTGCCGATCAGGATGGCTAGGACGAGTCCCGCAACAGAGTCAGCCCACCAAAGAGACGGCAGCAGGAAGAATACCAGGCTTCCTCCCAGGAGCACGGTCGAGAGCTTGATGCAGACCAGCGAGCAGTCGGCGTCCTTCATCATGGTCGCGCTGTCGAGACCTGCGGCGACGTTCTTCTTGGAACGCCAAAGATAGAACATAAAAGTCAGACTGATGACCGATACCAGGATTCCGGGTATAACCGTCTCCGGCTGCGCTCGCTGGGCGAGCTTGACCAAACACCCAGCCGTCGTCAGGATGCCCAAGGCGACAAAGAGGAGTCCTATCACGAACACGGCGCGTCGCTCGGCGTCGAGGGAGATTGCCTCCCGCTTGCCCATCTCGCTTTGGAATCGCCAAAGCACTACTACGGCGGACGCCACTTCGATGAAGCTGTCTAATCCAAAGCCAGCCAACGCGAGCGATTCCTTCTCCAGGCCGAAGTAGACCGAGACCAAGCCCTCCAGAACGTTGTATCCAATCGTGAACCAGGAAAGCTGGATGGCTCGCTTTAGGTAGACGGTTTTAGCCGCGTCCATATTCACAGTATATCAGTTGACTGTCGATGCATGGTGCAGATGACGTTCCCCCCGAAAACCAGGCCAAGTGGATCAATAAGCGCAATTAAACGCGCCTTCGGCCAAGAAAGTTCTAAACTCGTCCAAGTAGGGCAGAACTTTCTCGACGACCGACGACCCGTAGGGCAACCTGCGGGTCGCTTCATTTTGAGCCTTGCGAGGCGGGCGGACACCGCTGCGGGCACCGGTTACTGCGGGATGAAGAGATGGAACTCGTCATCCGGGCGGCGGCGGGGTTCGGGAAGTCGCGCCGGCGGTGTCTGTTTGACTAAGCGAAGGCTTAGTAGAACTTGAGCGCCGGGTCAGCGGCGCTCAGCCGGGGCGTTTGTTCTCGGTTCTGACGGCGCGCGGCGCGCGGCACCTCGCGCGCGAGATAATCGCCGAGTTCCGCCATGGTCACGTGCCCGTCCTTGTTAGCGTCCGCCGCTCCCTGGAGTCCCTTGAGCAGGAAATACGTGAACACCCCGTGCCCCTCATCCTGCAGGCCGCCGGCAATCTGGTCGCCGGCCGACGCTGTCAGGATGGAGAAGCGCGGGTCGCTCGGCGCGTCGGTTTGCCGGACCGTGACGAGGGGGCGGGCGCCTTTGGCCAGGACGGAGCGGCCGCCCGCGCCCGAAAAGCAGGCGTCAATGATGACGACGATTTGGCGGGCTTTGAGTGCCGCCAAGCGCTCGTAGAGGCGGGACAACGGGTACGCGCTCGATTCCAGGAAGGCCGGGTCGCCGTCCCAGGGCACCAGATAGGCGCTGCCTTTGACCGGGTCCGGGGCGCCATGTCCGGAGTAATAGACCCACAGGCGCGATTTCTCGGTGACATTCTTCGGCAGCCACTCCTCGATGTAGCGGGCGAGGCCGGCGCGCGTGGCCCGCGAGCCCAAGAGCGCAATCGCATTCTCCTTTGGAACGCCCAGGCGCTCCACCGCGTAGCGCCCGAACGCTGCGGCGTCGCGCTCGCCGAATTCGGCTTCGGGGATGGACTGGTAGCGCTCTACGCCCATGATGAGGGCGTAATCGTCCGGCTGGGGAACGGTCTGGGCGCCAGGCTCCTCCACGTCGGACCGGCGCGCCTGCGCGACAGGGGAAGGCGCTGCGGGCGCGGCGGGAGGCTGGCCGCCAGCCTGCAGGAACGCCTCGCTCAGGTTGAGCATCGACTCGTCCGACTCCAGCGTCGCGAAGGCTTCTCCGAAGGCCATGGTCAGGGCGGTCTGCGGGTCGTTGGCCCGGCCGCTACCGGCGTAGCCGCGGGCCCAGAGTCGGGCGCGCCGGCGGCTATCGACGATGGTCAGTTCGAAGGCGGCGTCGGCCCGGTAGTCCTTGGTGAACTGCAGGGCGCCCACCTCCGCGCGCTGGATGGTCCCGCGCAGGGCCAAGGGTGAGGGGCCGCCCAGGACGCCCTTGCGCTCCAGGGCTGCGGCGACATTGCGCTCCACGCTGGCGCCCAGGTCTCCTCCGGCGGAGATGGCCGTTTGCCCCGCCACGCTGAATCCGCCGTAGCCGAAGAGCGAGGGGTCGCGCCTTTCGTCGTGGAAGCGTTCGACGACGACGGCGAAAAGGGGCTCGCGCGCCTGCGCGGGGCGCGGCTGCGGCATGAGGGCGTCCACGGGCAGTACGCGGGGCGTAGCCACCGTCATGCAGCCGGACAGGCCGGCCATGCCGATGACGGCAAGGAGGGCCAGCCGCCTCATCGCGCCACCTTGACGAGCATGTCGCGCGACATGCGGACCGCTCGGCGCGTGATCGACGACAGGAGGAGTCCGCCCTCCCGGCCCACGTCCGCGGCCATGACCTCGTCGGTGAAGGTGTGGCTCGTGGTGTGGAACCGCCGGGTGCCCGTGCTGTCCTCTATGGACAGGAGCTCGACATTGCCCTTGCCCAGCACCGAGAGCTTCCAGTCCAGGGAGAGTTCGACGAAGGTGCCGCCGCCGCCGAACAGGGGGTCGCCCCATTGGAAATTCTCTTCGATGGCGGCCACGGCCAGCACCACGACGGCGTCGTATTCGCCGGGGGGCGGTAGTTGGCGCAGGACCGAGACGCTCTGGAACGCGCCGGGGAAGGCCTCGGCCGCCTGGCGCGCCAGCTCCTCGGGGATGGGCAGGTACTTCTCCCCGCCGAAGTGCTCGGTCTGGTCCTGCCGCACGCTGTGGCCGCGGCCTCCCTGCAAGGAGAGATAATACCGGAAGCCCATGGGGTCTGGGATGACCACGGCCAGGTGCAAGGGAAGCTTCTGCTCCGGAGTCAGTCCGAGGTCGGGTGTGGGTCCGCGGAAAGGGATGGGCCGGACCTGGATGGTGAAGCAGGCGGCCAAGGACAGACAGAGTGCGGCGCCTGCCGTCGTCAGGATGAGATTCTTCATGGGGACATCTCCGGAGCCCACTGATCAGAGAGATGCACCGGCATCCGTGATGATTGTAGAAAAAAGCGCTGGCGTTGTGGGACAAACAAGTCAAGCCCGGAGCATTAGATGCAATTGAATGCGTTTTCGGTGAGAAAAGTTCGAAAGTCGTCTAAGCAGGGCAGAACTCTCCGACGAACGAGGCCCTTGGCGTGAAGCTGAGGGCCTCGTTTTTTTCGGCTTACAACTACGGGGTGTCTGGTATGGCGAGGTCCGTGATGCGCTCGCAGTCTAAGCGCACCTGGGCTCGCGCCGCGTCATTGATCAGTGGCGCGGCCCTTCAGCGCGGTCCGCAAGCAACTGTGCCTCCAATCTCCGGACCTTGGCGATCAAGTCGGGGAGCCTCCTCAAGGCGGCGTGCATCTTGTGAGCCTCCCGGGCAGGCAGGGCCGGAGTCCCGAAATAGGCTTGTCCGGGCTCCGTATCCTGTGCCAACCCGGACATGCCCATGACGCCCGACCCCTTGGCGACCCGCACATGGTCCTTGACGATGACCATCCCGGATATCATCGCCCCGTCCTCGATGACCACGGAGCCGCCGATAGCCGTGTTCCCTATGATGTAGATGAATCGGCCGATCCGGCAGTTGTGCCCGATGTGGACCTGGTCGTCGATCTTCGTGTATGTCCCTATCGTGGTGCTCTCGATGGTCGCCCGGTCGATGGTGCATCCGGCGCCGATTTCGACGTGATCGCTGATGACGACGTTGCCGATCTGGGGGATCTTGTGCCTTTGGCCAGGCCGGTCATAGTATCCGAACCCGTCCGCTCCGATCACGGCGCCTCCGTAGATGATGCAGCGCTTGCCCACGACGCAGTGATGGCCGACGACGGCGCGGGGATAGAGGACGGTGCCTTCCCCGACCTCGGCATACGGCTCGACGACCGAGCCCGGATAGAGGACGCACCCGGGTTCGATGACGGCGTTCGCCATCACGACGGCGCCCGGAAGGATGGCGGAGCTCTCCGCGATACGGGCCGATGAATCCACTTTGGCCGCACTCGAAATCCCCGGCTCGAATGCTGGTGCCTTATCGAAGATTTTCAGAACCTTAATGAAGACCAGACGGACATCCTCTGCGGAGATGAGAGCCCGACGGAATTGACCGGACAACTGCTTGGTCGTCAACACCGCGCCGTGCTCCGCCATGAGGGGATGGCGCTTCAATACCGCCTTGGACTCAACGAAGTAGAGGCGGTTTTCTTCGGGGAGTTGATCGGAAGATAGGCACTCGACATCCCGAATCCCGAGGATTGCATAATCCGCTTCCCCCTTGACCTCGACACCCAGCATCCGGCCTAGTTCTTGCAGCGTCATCAACTCTCCTCCAGCGCCAAGGGGCACCGAAAGTCTGCCTCAAGCCCGAGGACGGGAAGCAGCTTCGGTAACCCCTCCGGCGACGCGGGTCTGCCTGTCCTCAGTTATACCGCTTGCGCCGGGGGAGCGTCAACCATCCGCAGGGAGTATGTCCACTTGGGCCGTTGCTGTGTCGACCCGACCTTTCCCCCGAAGACTGGGCCAATCTCATTGATAGCCGCAGTTAAGCGGTTTCCGCCAAGAAAGTCCTAAAGTCGTCTAAGTAGGACAGCCATTCTCTGAAGCCCTCCGAAAGGAGGGCTTTTTCTTGATATACTGCGGTTGAATTCATGCGCGGCGGATGGGATGCGCCTCTAGGCAGCGGCCGGTCGGGCGCGCCTGTCCAGCAGCCGGAAACATGATGGAAGGAGAACGAACATGAGAGTCCCGCGCCCGACCCGCACCGCCGCCCTCGCCCTGTCCCTGCTCGGAGCCGCCTCCTGGGCCCTGGCCTCGACCATGACCGTCCGCCTCAAGGACGGCACCTCGACGAGCTACGACACGGCCCGCATTGAATCGGTGACCTTCTCCGAATCCTCCGCGCGGCGGGCGGCGGCCGGTAAGACCCTCTTTGAGGAGTCCTTCCGCTCTGGGCTCGGTGACGCCTGGGAGCCAGTCGCCGTGGTGGGCGGGGACTTCGACCGGTTCGCCAAGCTGATCCCCGGCCGCCTGGAGGTCGCCGTGCCGGAGGGCAACCACTGGACCAAGACCGGGATCATGTCCAAGGCGCCCTTCTTCACCGTGGCCCCCTACATGGCGTTGTCCCCCCTCAAGATCGACCTGGGCTTCGACCCGGCCAAGACCACGGGCTACGTCATCGGCATCTCCGAGGTCAAGGACGCGGACATGTGGCGCCAGCAGAACGCGTGGTTCCACTTCATCACGGTCTCGCCGACCGAGACTTCCGCGTACCTCGTCAACACCCAGAACGGGGGGGAGAACTACGGCTCGGTCAAAGGCCCGGCCGCCGCGCCCGTGACTGTCACTTTGAGCGTCTCTCCCGGCATGCTGCGCGTGGAAACCTCGGCGGGCATGAAGCTGGAGGGCAGGTTCTCCTGGCTGAAACCCGGGGTCCCGGTCTATCTCTATGTCTTCAGCCATCCCAAGGACGACCAGGGGCCCGCGGCCTTCGCGCTGGAGAGCATCCGCAAGTACACGAACCTCTGAGGTCGTAGGAGATATCGCCCCGCTGCGATCCAGCCAGCCGCGGCTCGCGGGCGGAAAAGCGAAGGACCCCCGAGCCGACGCAGGCCGAGGGTCCCTCGTCCAACGGACGCCGAAACGTTATTTGCCGCTCGCCTTCTGCGTCAAGCGAAGGTCGGCGACCATCTTCCCGACCAGCATGTCTACCGCTTGGTCGTAATCCGCCAGCATCGGGGCGAACAGGTCCCGCTCCGCCTCCGTTCCCATGCCGTTGCGGCAGCATTTCATGTAATCATGCTGCGCGGCCACGTCGTAGGGGACGCCGACCTTGTCCTCGAACTCCATCTTATACATCCGGTATATCGGGCTCACCTTGGGGCCGATGCGCCTCTTGTTCGCGGCCTTGACGATCTCCTCCCACCGCGGGAACGGCACGTTCACGCTTGCCGAGATCGTCATCTTCGCCGTCCCCTTCAAGTTTTCGCTGATGGCCTGCTTGCGGTCGGTCTCCCAGTGGAACGTCGAATGGGTGATGATGCCCGCATCAAGCCCGGCCTCGGGGCCGATCTTGTCGAGGGGCCCGCCCCAGTTCTGCTGGGCGACCCCGCCCGGGGCGCCGAAGGTCCCGAAGTCCCGCAGGCCTCTCGGGATCGCGTAAACGGTGTCGCGGGGCTTGCTGCCTCCGGGCGCCGCGATGAAGGCGGCCTTGACCCCCTCGAAGCCCAGGATCTTGTCCATCTTCTGGAAGATGGA
Organism: Elusimicrobiota bacterium; assembly: GCA_026388095.1. Lineage (NCBI taxonomy): Bacteria > Pseudomonadati > Elusimicrobiota > Elusimicrobiota bacterium. Next base: position 55,004 of record JAPLKL010000044.1, read on the forward strand.
GGTCTCCGTGTTGTTCGGCCAGTCTTTCACCGCCTTGCCTTCCTTCTGATAGGCGGCGGACTGGGTTATCTTCTCGATAGGGACCAGGGTGACGTCCGACGTCGCATATTTCTCGAGCGCCTTGTTCCATGACGCGAGCATCCGCTCCGAGATCGTCTGCTGTACGGCCTCCATCGGGAACAGATTGGCGCAGCACCCCGGCGTCTTCGCCCCGCCGGACCGCATGATGTTCGTGTCGAAGATGACCAGGCCGATATTCTTGAGCGCGCCGCCCGGAGCGACGAGCATGTCGTCGGTGGGCGGGTAGTACCCTTTCGACATGTTCGTGACCTCGATGATCTGCTCCGCGGCCTTGGCCCGCTCCTCCCCCTGGAGCTTGGAGTGGACCGCGGGGTCGTACTTGAGAGTCCCACCCGTGGTCTTGCCTGGCCCGGCGAACCCCGGCTGGACGAGAACAGCCGCGCAGAATACGGCTCCGACGATGCCTCTGATGACCTTGCTCATGTCCACTCCTCCCCGCGAGAATAACGAGGAGGCACTGTACGACATAGTCGCTGCGCGGCACCATGACGAGCGTCAGCTATCTCAGGAAGAGGAGCCGCGCTTATGAGCGGCCTACTTTTTTGGAGGGGCGTCGATCTGGCCGACAATGCGCCACGGGCGCCCGTCGTCTTTCCCTTTATCTTCCGGGACGACTTTCACACAGCGTTCCACCTTCTCCTTGAGATTGGCCAAGACGAACGGTTTCGTGATGTATTCCACCGCGCCCAACTCCAAGGCCCGCTTCGCCAACTCGATATCGTTCTGGCTGGTCAGCACGATGATGGTCATCGTCACGGCGGAGGCTTGACAGGCTTGGAGCACCTCAAGACCGCTCATCCCGGGCATGACCATATCCAGCATCATGAGCCGAGGCCGCTCCGCTTCGATGATCCGCAGCGCCTCCTCGCCCGTGGAGGCCTCGATGACCTCGCCGGTCGTCTCGAATAGACAGGCCAGGATCTTCCGGTCGGCTGGGTCGTCATCAACCACCAATATCCTATTGTTCATGGAAGCTCACCTTACGATACCACCTCTGACGGGCTGTGTCTATGCGGACTTATACGTGGAATGCGGGATCCGCGGCAAAGCCCTCCGAGAGGAGGGCTTCTTGTCGTCTCGACGCGGCTGAGCCGGCTGAGGCCGGTCCGCTGAACGGCCGGCGCCGTCTCAGCGCACGTCGAGCTGGAGCTGGCAGGGGGCGTCGGCAGCCTCCGGCGTGACCGCCGGCTCCAGGCTGAAGAACCGCGCCGCCGAAATGCCGCGCGCGCGCAGAGCCTCCGTGATGACCCCGGCGCGGGCCAGGGCCACGGTCCGCAGTTCGGCGTCCGTCGCCAGCCACTTCTCGGCGAGCCCGTCGCGGGCCGCGGCCGCCGAAGCGGCCGGAGCGCCGAAGGCCTCCTGGTAGAGCGACAGGGCCTGGGCCTCCTCCTTGGGCGTCAAAGGCTCGTCTCCGCCCTTGGCCCCGCGCAAGCGGGTCAGGAGGGCGCGCGCGCCGGCGGCCAGGGCGTCGGCGCGGCCGGCCGCGCCGCGCACGCCCACGAGCATCTGCGGCCGGTCTGCCAGGGCCTGCGCCACCTTCTCCAGGTCCGCGGCGCGCTCCGCCGGCAGGGCCGACTCCCCGGGCGCGAAGGCCACCTTGCCGAGGTCATCCTTGGAGCCCAGCATCTGGCCCAGCGCGGCGAAAGGCGACACCGCGGCCTTGACGATCAGGTTGACGACGGTCTTGATGACCGCGCCCATGATGTGGAAGTCCGGGTCGTCGAGGCTGCCGTCGATGGGGATGTCCAGGTCGATGACGCCGCGCCGGTCCTTCAGGATGGCCAGCCCCAGCCTGACCGGCGCCTTGATCGCGTCCGGGCTCTCCACCTTCTCGCCCAAAGTCATCTGGTCGATGAGCGCGTGGTTCTTGGTCGCGATGGTCCGCCCCGCGAGCTTGTGGTCCAGGTCGAAGCTCAGCGCCCCCTGGTCGATCTTATAGCCCACCAGCCGGCCGGAATAGGGGCTGAACACCGGGAGCTGGATGCCGTCGCCTTTGAGCCGGACCGCCGCCCAGGCGGCCGCCGTCGAGAGGCGCACCGTGCCCTCGGCCGAGACCGGGGCGTCCTCGACCCGGGCCCCGCCGGAGAAGACCGCGGTCGAGCGGGCGTCGGTCGCCAGGCCCGTCAGGTCCAAGCGGGCCTCGGACACGGCCAAAGAGAACGCCGGGGCCACGGCGTCGTCCTGGGCCACGATGCGCCCGCCGGAGACCGAGAGGCGCTTGAGCCGCACCCCCCAGGGCTCCCCGCCGGGCGCGGCCGGGCGGGGAGGTGCCGCGGGCGCTGGAGACTTCGCGGGCGCGCTCGAAAACGACACTCCCAAGGCCGATTCGATGTTGGTCTTGCCGTCGCGCCGGCGCGCGGCGAGCAGGTAGGGCTTATCCACCCGGATGGCCGCGATGTCGAGGCGGCGGGCCTTGGTCGATAGGCGAGCGGACTCCACGGCCAGCCGCCCCAGGCGGACGAAGACGCGGCGGCTCTGCCGGTCCGAGACCGAGAGGCCGGACAGGGAGAAGGAGACCGCGGCCTCGACCTCTCCGTCGGCGAGGCTGGCCTTGCCGTCGGCGCTGAAGGTCCCGCTGTCGAGCGAGACCTGCGTGGGCGGCGGTCCCAGCGGCGAGAAGGGCGCCAGAGGCAGAGCCGCGACCTCGAACTCCGCGCCCGCGGCCAGGGGCTTGGGCTTGAGGTAGGATCTCAGGCGCACGAGGCCGGTCCTGGACACCGGGACCTCGGCCGACAGGGTCAGGCCTCCGCGGGGGAGGTCCGCGGCCACCGCGTCGACCTTGGCCGGCCCGATCTCCAGCGCGAAGGGCCCCCGCGGCTTCTCCTTGACCGACTTGAGCCTCCACATGAGGCCGGCGATGGAGGTCCGGGCGTCCTTGAGCGAGAGGGTGAGGGTGCCGCTGTCGAGCGCGACGTCGTAATCCGTGGAGGCGTCCAGTTTGCCCGCCGAGATCTCCACGGGCAGGGCCGGAGCCCCGGTGGCGAGGCGCGAGAGGTCCGCGTCAGCGAGCGCGACGCGGCCCCAGAGGTGGGGCGGCCGCACGGTCAGGCGCCCTTCCCAGCTCAGGACCTCGCCCTTGCTGGTCCGGGCCTGCAGGCGGTGCATCCCGTCGTCGCCGACGATGGTGCTGAGGTTTTGGAGGCGGAATTCGATGGGCCGGGCCGAGAGGCGCTGGGGGGCGCTGCGCAGGCGGCTCTCGAAGTTGAGCTCCCCGTCCACGATATCAAGGGCGCCGATCACCAGGCGCGGGATGAACATCGGCTGGGCCGGGGCCGCGGGTTCCGCCGGAGCCTTCTTGGGCAAAGCGTCGAGGACGCTGCTGCCGTCCGGTCCGATGCCCAAGGTCAGCTTCGGTCCCTCGAGTTTGATCTCGCGCAGGCCGATCGCCAGGCGCAGCAGAGCGGCCGGGCCCAGCGCCACGCTGGCCGAGCGGCAGGAGGCTAGCTCCCCGAAGCGCTCCTGGGTCAAGGCGAGGCCCTCCACGGTCAGGCGCAAGGTCAGGGGGTTGAAGGCCGCGCGGTCCAGGCGCGCCGCGAAGGTGGGCAGGTATTCCGGGACCAGGCTCAGGGCGCGGCGGACCGCCCAGGGCACGGCGGCCCAGGAAACGGCGGCCAGGACGACGTAAGCGCCCGCGGCATAGGCCAGGCGCCGGAGCCACTTGCGCGAAGCGGGGACGAGGGTTTTCATCGCGTCATTCTAACATCTTGCCCGCCCAGTCAGACTTGTCGAGCCTCCCGCTCCAAGCCGCTGGGGGGGCGCTGGATGGGGTATTATATCCTAGCCGGGCCCGCTGCTGACGCTGTGGCTGGAGGGCTGGCTCGAATCGGAGGAACGGATGAGAACATTAGCCTTGGCCTTGCTAGCCGCCGCTCTGTGCTCCTGCTCCACGGCCGGCCCCTATGTGACCAACATCAGTAGCAACGGGGCCGGGATGCTTACCATCGAGAAGTGCATGGCCCATCTCAACGCGTTCACGGGGGTCATCAACAATTCGGACTGCACCAGCACGCAGATCCAAGTCGCGAAATGAAGGGGGCCCCCGTTTGCTATCATAGCCTGTCCCGGCCCCCGAGAGGGCCGGATGCGAGAAGGAGGGCGTAATGGAACAGGAGCAGGTGGGGACGGTCGAGCATTTTTTCGGCAAGATCAGCGTGAGCATGATCAGATTGACCGCCGCGCTGAAGGTGGGAGATAAGATCCGCATCAAGGGCAAGGACGCCGAACTGGTCCACGAAGTGTCCTCCATGCAGATCGACCGCGTTCCCGCGCAGGAGGCGAAAGCCGGAGACCTGGTCAGCATACAGGTCAGCCAGAAGGTGCGCCTGGGCGACACGGTCCATAAGGTCACCGACCCCGCTCCGGCCGGCTGAACTCGGGCCCTCCTTTCCCAGGAGGGTTCCTTGTTTCCCTACACCCAAACTGCTTGAATAGGGCCAGGCGATGGAGTTCGCCTGAACCGCCCCGGCGACGGGGCTGATGACTCCTACCGATCGCGGTAGGAGTCTCTTTTTTTGAGGGGAGACATGGACACGATCTACGCCGCGACCTGCATCACCCTTCTGGTCTTCATCGCCAGCGTCTTCTCCGTCGAGCTGGCGCTCTCGGCGGCCATCATCGAGATCGCGGTCGGCGTCATCGCCGGCAACTTCCTCGGCCTGCAGTCCGCGCCCTGGATGGACTTCCTCGCGGGCTTCGGCGGCATCCTGCTCACCTTCCTGGCCGGGGCCGAGGTGGACCCCAAGATCATGCGGGAGAAGTTCAAGGAGAGCGTTCTCATCGGAGGGATCTCATTTTTGGTCCCCTATCTGGCCGCCATCGCCTACTGCCGCTGGGCCGCCGGCTGGACCTGGGACGCCTCGCTCATCGCGGGCTGCGCGCTCTCGACGACGTCCTTGGCCGTGGTCTACGCGGTCCTGGTCGAGACCGGACTGACCAGGACCGAGATCGGCAAGGTCATCATGGCCGCCACCTTCGTCACGGACTTCGGCGTGGCCATGGCCCTGTCCTTGACCTTCGCCCGATACGACCGCTACACCCTGTGCTTCATCCTGGGCTCGGCCCTGCTCATCACGGCCGCGGCCCGCTGGCTGCCCGGCGTGTTCCTGCGCTACGGCAAGCGGGTCATAGAGCCGGAGATCAAGCTCCTTTTCTTCCTGCTCTTCTGCTTCATGTCCTTGGCCAAGCTGGGCCAAGGGCACGCGGTCCTGCCGGTCTTCATCCTGGGCCTGTGCCTGGCCGCGCTCTTCCGCGAGCATCAGGAGCTCCAGAAGAAGCTCCGCGTCGTGGCCTTCGCCATGATCACGCCCTTCTTCTTCATCAAGGGCGGCATGAACGTGTCGCTGGGCTCCGTCCTGGCCCAATGGCCGCTCTTCCTGATCCTGTTCGGGGTCAAGCTCGCGGCCAAGTTCGTCGGGGTCTGGCCCCTGGCCAGGCTCTACGCGCGCGGCCACGCCGAGTACACGACCTTGCTCATGAGCACCGGCTTGACCTTCGGGACCATCTCGTCGCTCTACGGGCTCCAGGCCGGCTACATCGACAAGGGTCAGTTCTCGGTCCTGGTGGCCGTGGTCATCGGGACGGCCATCATCCCGACCTTCATCGCCCAGCGCTGGTTCTCCCCGGCGCTGCCGGAGGCCGAGGAACTGCTGGCTCGGGAGGAAGAGAGCTCCTGATGCGGCTCTCCCCATTCCTGCTCGCCGTCCTCTCGGCGGTGTTGTTCGGCGCGGCCAGCCCCGCCAGCAAGCCGCTCCTTGGGCATTTCTCATCCAACCAACTGGCCGGGCTGCTGTATCTCGGCGCCGCCATCGGGATAGCTCCCTGGGCTTTTCGCGGCTCCGTCCGAAAGCCCTGGCAGCTGGATGCCCGGAACCGACGATTTCTCTTGGGGGCCATCGTTTTCGGCGGGATCCTCGCTCCGGTCCTGGTCCTGCTCGGGCTCAAAGCCGCTCCTGCCGCGTCGGTCTCCTTGTGGCTCAACCTGGAGCTCGTCGCTACGGCGGTGCTGGGTGCCGCGCTCTTCCGCGATTCGCTGGGCTGGGGCGGCTGGACGGCGTCGGGAGTCGCCGCCCTGGCGGCCGTGGTCTTGGCATGGGGAGGGGGGGCGGCGGGCGTCCAGGCCGCCGCTTTGGTCGCGCTGGCCTGCGCGTGCTGGGGATTGGACAACCAGCTGACGTCCCTCATCGACGGCATCGCCCCGGCGGACTCGACGTTCTGGAAGGGGTTGGCCGCCGGGACGGTGAACCTGGCCATCGGTTCGGCGCTCGCCCCGTGGTCAGGAGGCCTCAAAGAGACGGCGCAGGCCCTGGCCATCGGGGCGGCGTGCTATGGAGCCAGCATCGCGCTCTATGTCGCGGCAGCGCAGAGGCTCGGGGCGACGCGGAGCCAGATCCTGTTCTCCACCGCTCCGTTCTTCGGCGTCCTCATCTCGATGGCGGCCTTGGGCGAGAAGCTCTCCTGGCTCCAGGCGGCGGCCGGGGGCCTGTTCGTCTGCGCCGCGGCCTTGCTGGCGCTGGAGAAGCATCACCATGCCCATAGGCACGAGCCCCTGGAGCATGAGCATCGCCATCGCCATGACGACCAGCACCATGGCCATGTCCATACTGAGGCCCTTCCCGGGGCAGAGCATGCGCATCGGCATAGCCACGCGGCCTATGAACACGCGCATCCTCATTGGCCCGACCTGCATCACCGGCATCGTCATCGCTGAAGCCCGGGATTCCTGTTATAATGTCTTATGGGGCGCACGCGTGTCATGATTGCGACTAGATTGTCTGCTGTGGCGATCGTCCTATCCTTGGCCTTGTCCGCGGCTGCGACCGGCCGCCCGAAGGGATACGGCGGGCTCACGCCGGCCTCCGAGCTGTCGCCGTCTCAAGCCATGCCCTACACCTTGGCGGTCCCCGGGACTTTCGCCTTTTCCGGGCCTTTCCGGGTTTCCGAGACTTACGCGATTACCGAGTCGTTCACTCTCCGCGCCCCCCTGACGGCGCCGGGACCAGCGACGAAGCCTGGGGCTCCGGCGGCGCCTCAGCCTGCGGCGCTTCCGGAGACCTTGGCCAGGACCGGGTCTTTCGCCAGGCCGGGGTCTCTGGCAGCCGCCCCGCAGACCTTCGCGAGCCCCGGGTCTTTCTGGCGGTAGCGCGCCGCCTCGGAGCGGGGCTCGATCCGGAGCCTCGGCCGAGACCGTAGTCTTACTCTCCACCCGCGTATAACTCCTGATAGTCGAGGGCCAGGCCCATAGGTATACTGCCTCTGCCATGGAACGAACCCGTTGGACACGACGCCTCGGTTGGCTGGCGGCGGGGATGCTGTGCGCCGCGACGGCGCGCTCGTCCTTCGCCAACGACCTCGACTGGAAGCTCAGCTCGTCGCTCGACTATGAATCCGGGAAGTTCGGGACCGGCACGCGGTCGGATTCCCTCTACATCCCCGTCACCCTGAAGCGCTACCTGGGCGACTGGGACGCGTCGTTGACCGTCCCCTACCTGCGCGAGAGCAGCAACGGACAGGTGACGAACCTTGGGGGACGGCCGGTCAGGACCGGCAGGGGGACGGGGTCGACCGCGACGACCACCCATTCCGGACTGGGCGACGTGGTGGTCCGGGGGGGCTACGCCCTCATGCGGGAGGATCCGCAGCCCTTCGATCTGTCTTTGGCCGCCAAGATCAAGCTGCCGACGGCGAACAAGAACAAGGGGTTGGGGACCGGGAAGTTCGACGAGGGGCTCGGGATCGAGTTTGGCAAGCGCGTCGTCCCCGGTTGGACCGTCCTCGCCGACCTGTATTACACGTTCATCGGGGACCCGCCGGGAGAGGATCTGAACAACCAGGTCGCCGCGGATATCGGCTTCTCGCACCCGCTGGGAAAGGATTGGACGTCGACGGTCCTCTTCGAGGGAAGCAATGCCCTCGTTTCGGGCCAGCCCGCGCCCCTGGACCTGCGCGGGATCCTGGACTACAAGCTGGGCGAACAAGGCAGTCTCTTCGGCGGGGGCTTGGTGGGCCTGTCCAACGGCAGCCCGGACTACGGATTGAGCCTGGGCGGCAGTTATCGGTTCTGATCAAAGGAGAAAAATGAAAAACACAGCGTTAGGCCTTTCGGTCGTTCTTGCCTTCTGCGCCGCGTCATTCGCCGCGGCCGAGGAAGGACCGTCCAAAGACGAGCAGAAGCTGGAGCAGACATCATCCGACCTGGACCAGAACGCGGCCCGGCCTGAAGGGCAGAAGGCGGTCGAGTCCAGGCTGAAGTCCGAATTCAAGGTGGACGACGCCCGCGTCCAAGGCCTGCGCGACCAGAAGCTGGGCTACGGCGAGGTATCCATCGTGCTCGCGCTGGCCCAGAAGATGCCCGGCGGGATCACGGACAAGAACGTCCAGACGATCATGTCCCAGCGGCAGGGGCCGCCGGTCATGGGCTGGGGCCAGATCGCCAAGCAGCAAGGCGTCAAACTCGGCAAGGTGATCGGCAAGGTGAAGAGCGTGGACGCCGCCGCCCGAAAGCACGAGAAGGCCGAAAGCAAGAAGCAGGAGAAGAAAGAGCAAAAGGCTGAAAAGGCCAGCCGGCACGAGAAGTCCGAGCGCTCGGAACGCGCCGGAAGACCCGAGAGGACCGAAAGGCCCGAAAGGACCGAAAAAACCGAAAGGACCGAGCGGCCGGAGAACCCCAAACACTAGACCGGGAAGGTCGGCAGCTCAAGCCAGACCGACTTCGACGCTCAATGGACACTGGCCCTCCGAAAGGAGGGCTTTTGTCTGTCAGCCCAGGCAGTAGAGCCAGCCCACGCAGAGCGCGCCCAGCAGGACGGCCAGGGGCGCGCCGACCCGGAAGTACTCCCAGAACCCCACCGCCGCCTCCTTGCGCGCGGACTCGAAGACGATGAGGTTGGCCACCGAGCCGATGAGCGTGAGGTTGCCGGCCACGGTGCTCGACGCGGCCAAGGCCAGCCACAGGCAGTCGCGTCCGCCCAGCGCGGGCATGATGTTGCTCAGGAACACCACGGCGGGCACGTTGCTCACGATGTTGGAGAGGAGTCCGGAGACCACGGAGAGCCCGGCGAGCTGGGCCAGCAGGCCGGCGCCGCGCGCCCGGGCCAGCCGGCCCATGAGCTCGCCCAGCAGGCCCGATTCCCGCAGGCCGCCCATGACCACGAAAAGGCTGGCGAACATGAGCAGCAGCTCCCAGTCGATGCGCGCGAAGGCCTCCCGGGGGCGGGTGGACCCGGCCAGGATGAGCGCCGCCGCCACCACGATCGCGGCCAGGGGCGGGTGCACGTTCATGGCCAGCAGGAGCAGCAGGACGGCCGAGGCGGCCAGGCACACATAGATGAGCCGGCCGCGGCCCGCGGGGGCTCTGACTTCCCCCAGCCGGACGGCGCGGTCCCCGGCGAACTCCTCACGGTAAGCCCGGCGCAGCACGAGGTAGTTGAGCCACAGGCCGAGCGCGGTGATGGGGGCGAGCTTGAGCACGAAGGCGTTGAAGGGCAGGCGCGAATGGACCGCGATGATCATATTCTGCGGGTTGCCCATGGGGGTGAACACCGAGCCGATGTTCGCGGAGGTGGCCAATGCGATGAGATAGGGGGCGGGCTTGAGGCCGCAGCGGCGGGTCAGCCGGAGCACCACCGGCGTGAGCATGAGGCAGATGGTGTCGTTCATGAACAGCGCCGAGAGCAGGCCGGAGGACGCCACCACCAAGGCCAGCAGGTCGCGCGTGGTGCGGGCCCGCTCCAGGATGAGCCACTCGACCTTTTCGAAGAACCCGCTGACCTCCAGGTAGCCGATGATGATCATCATCCCCAGGATGAACACGATGGTGTCGAGGTCCACGAGGCGGTAGGCCTTGTCCAAGGACACCACCCCGCCCGCCACCATGGCGACCGCGCCGATGAGGGCGGCGGCCGGCCGGCGGATGAAGACCCCGGGCAGGCTCTGGAAGGACAGCAGGAGATAGGTCAGCAGGAAGACCGCGGCCGCGACCCAGGGATGCGACATCGTGAGGTATTATGCCAAAAGGCTATAATCGCCTTCATGACCAAAGAGCCGATGGTCGTTGCCACGCGGCGAGGCTACGACCTCTGGGCCGCGGTCTATGACACGGACGGCAATCCCCTCATCGCCATGGAAGAGCCTGTCGTGGACCGCCTCCTGGGCCCGGTGCGCGGCCTGAGCGTGGCCGACATCGGCTGCGGCACGGGCCGCCACGCGGTGCGCCTGGCCCGGCGCGGGGCCTCGGTGACCGGGCTCGATTTCTCGGAAGGCATGCTCGCCAAGGCCCGGGCCAAGCCCGGCGCCGCGGCCGTGCGTTTCATCCGCCACGATCTGGCCAGGCCCTTGCCCCTGCCCTCCGGCGGCTTCGACCGCGTGGTCTGCTCCTTGGTCCTGGAGCACATCAAGGACCTCGGCCGGCTCTTCCGGGAGCTCAAGCGCGTCTGCAGGCGCGACGGGACCATCGTGGTCACGGCCATGCACCCCGCGCTCTGGCTCAAGGGCCAGTCCGCGCGCTTCTTCGATCCCAAGAGCGGGCGGGACATCCGTCCCCGCAGCCATCGTCAGACCCTTTCCGATTACGTCATGGCCGCGGTCGCAGCCGGCCTGCGCCTCTCGCACATGAGCGAGCACGCCCCGGACCGGGCCTTGGCCAGGCGCTTCCCCCGCGCGGCCAAGCACCTGGGCTGGCCGCTGCTGACGGTCATGGCCCTGCGCCGAGACTAGGATGGACATCGAGATCCGCCGTCCCGGCGGGCCAGGGGAGCTGGCGGCCTGCGCGCGCATCATGTCGAGCCAGGAGCCCTGGCTCACCCTCGGCCGGGGCCATGACCAGGCCCTGGCCCTGCTGAAGAACCCGGAGCGCGAGGTCTACGTGGCGGCTGCGGACGGCGCCGTGGCCGGCTTCGTCATCCTGGCCATGGGCGGGGCCTTCAAAGGCTACATCCAGACCATCGCGGTCTCCCCGGCCTGGCAGGGCCGGGGCGTCGGCAGCAGGCTTATCGCATTCGCGGAGCAACGCATCTTCTCGGAGTCTCCTAACGCCTTCATCTGCGTGTCCGACTTCAACCCGAAAGCGCGCCGCCTCTACGAGCGTCTGGGCTACAAGCTGGTGGGGGAGCTCAAGGACTACGTCGTGGCCGGACATTCCGAACTGCTCCTGCGCAAGAGCATCGGTCCCATGTCCGACTTCCACCCCCAGAGGCCGTGCGCCTGAGCGACCGAGCCCGCATAGAGGCTTTCCTGCGGCGGGACCCTTTTCTGCACGGCTACGAGCTCGGGGACCTTGACGACCGGTTCTGGCCGGACACGGCCTGGTACGGGCTCGTGGACGCAGGGCGGATCCGGGCTTTGGCTCTGCTCTACACGGGCTTGAGCGAGCCCACCTTGCTGGCCTTGGCCTCGCAAGAGTCGGCTGAGCTGGCCCGCCTGCTGCGAGAGCTCTCGCCGCTTCTGCCTCCGAGCCTCTATTGCCATCTGACTCCTTCTTTGGGCAAGGCCTTGGAGGAGCGCTATGCTTTGACCGCTCACGGCGAGCACTACAAGATGGCGCTGAAGGATCCCAGCCGCCTGGAAACGGCTCGCTCGGCCGAGACCGTGGAGCTCGCTCCTGGGGACCGCGCGGAGGTGGAGCGGTTCTACGCGGAGAGCTATCCGGGCAACTGGTTCGTGCCCTCCCTCCTCGATACCGGCTACTATGTCGGGATCCGGGAAGGGGGCAGGCTCATCTGCGCCGCGGGCGTGCATGTCTACTCGGCCCGGCAGAAGGTCGCGGCCCTGGGAAACATCGCCACCCGGCCCGAGGCGCGCGGCCGCGGCCATGCGGAGGCCGCCACGGCCGAGCTGTGCCGCCGGCTGCTCAAGACGGTGAGCCACATCTGCCTCAACGTCAAGGCGGACAACCGGGCCGCCATCGCCTGCTACCGCAAGCTCGGCTTCGAGGCCGTCGCGAGCTATGAGGAATACCACGCGCAGCTCCGGAAAAAAGCGCTATAGTCTGAGCATGCCCCGCGAGCCCTTGCCGAGCCGGCCGAATCTGCTGCGCGTCATGAAGGCCTCGCCTCTGTTCTGCGCTTTGCGGCCGGAGGCGATGAGCCTGGTCCTGCGCCGCGGGAGCGTGCGCGCCTACGCGGCCGGCGAAGCCGTGTTCCAGGCGGGCGAGCCCGCGGACTGTTTCTTTTTGGTCATCTTCGGCCGGGTCAAGGTCTTCAAGCTCTCCGCGCGCGGGGGCGAGCAGATCCTCCACTCTTTCGGCCCGGGGACCACATTCGGCGAGGCCGCGCTGTGGGCGGGCGGCCGCTACCCGGCCTATTCGGAGGCCATCGAGAGGTCCGTCCTCTTCGTGCTCTCGCGCGCCGCCCTGCGCGACGCCTTCGCCGGAAGCCCGGACCTGGCCATCGGCATGATGGCCGGCCTCTCCCAGAAGCTGCGCGAGTTCGTCCAGCTCGTGGAAGACCTGTCCTTGAAGGAAGTCCCGGCGCGCCTGGCCGGCGCGCTGCTCGCCGAAGCCAAGAGGGCCGGGTCGGAGAGGTTCCGGATACGCCGGACCAAGGCCGAGTTCGCCTCCCAGTTGGGCACCATCCCCGCGACCTTGAGCCGCGGCCTGCGCAAGCTCCAGGATGCGGGGCTCATCGCGGTGCGCGGCCCTGAGGTCTCCATCCTCAAGTCCCCGGAGTTGCGCCGTCTCGCCGACGGCGACTGAGCCTCGCGGACCCGCCGGGCCCGCTTGACCTAGGTCAAGGCCGTTTTCCGCTTCCCGAGCCATACTATGGGCGAAGGACACAGAGGGGGACCTGACCATGACCAGAATGAGGACGCAGACGAAAGCCGCGGCCAACACCACTGCGGAGCTTTCCGACGAGCATCGGATCATCCTGAAGGTCGTGGCCGCCTTGCGCGCGGAATGCGGCAAGGTCGCCGGCGGCGCCGCCGTGGACCCGCAGTTCTTCCTGAAGGCGGTGGACTTCATCAGGAACTATGCCGACAAGTTCCACCACGCCAAGGAGGAGGACATCCTGTTCCCGGCTTTGGATGAGCCCGGGGTCAGGATGCCTTGCGATCCGCGGCCGGTCATGCTCGAGAACCACGAGTTGGGGCGCCTGTACGTCCGCGGCCTGGAGGGGGCGCTCCGGGAGGGCCGCAAGGCCGAGCTCCTGGAGAACACCAGAGGGTACTGCGGGCTCCTGGAGGAGCACATCTATAAGGAGGACAACATCCTCTACCCCATGGCCGATGAGGCTCTGGGCGCCGCGCGCGGCGCCGCGCTCAAGGAGCGCTTCGCGGCCGTGGATCGGGAGTTCGCCGCGGTCGTGAAGGCGCAGCTGGCTTTCGCGGCTTCGGTCGGCGCTTGACTTAGGTCAAGGCCAAGCCGGGACGTCCGTGGCATAATGTCATCATGACCGAGACGGATCTGAAGGGAGGAGACAAGAAAATGGACATGTTCTGCTATCAATGCGAGCAAAACGCCGGCGGCAAGGGCTGCCAGAGAGTCGGGGTCTGCGGCAAGGACGCGGTCGCGGCCAACACCATGGACGAGCTGATCCAGGAGTGCCTGGGCATCTCCCGCTACGCGCACCGGGCGCAGGTCCTGGGAGCCGCGGACCGCGACATAGACCGCTTCGTGGTCGAGGCCCTCTTCACTACCATCACCAACGTCAATTTCGACTCCGCGCGCCTCGCGGACTGGGTCAAGCGCGCCCAGTCCATGAAGGAGCGGGCCCGCAAGCTCTATGAAGAAGCCGCGCGCAAGGCGGGCCGGCCCGTGGCGCAGGTCGCGGCCCCGGCCGGCGAGGCTTCCGTGGGCGGCAAGCTCTCCAAGCTGGGCGGCGACGTCGGCGGCCTGCAGGAGCTCATCAAGTACGGCCTCAAGGGCATGGCGGCTTACGCGGACCATGCGCGCTTGCTCGGCGTGGAGGCTCCGGAGGTCTACGCGGCCTTCCACGAGGCCCTGGAATTCCTGGCCTCGAACCCCACGGACGTGGACCAGCTCGTGGGCATGGCGCTGAAGGTCGGCGAGGTCAACCTCAAGGTCATGGAACTGCTCGACCGCGCCAACACCGGGACCTACGGGCACCCGGAGCCCACCCAGGCGCGCGTCACCCCGGTCAAGGGCAAGTGCATCCTGGTCTCCGGCCACGACCTCAAGGACCTCGACACGCTCCTCCGGCAGACCGAGGGTAAGGGCGTCAACGTCTACACCCACGGCGAGATGCTGCCTTGCCTGGCTTATCCGGGCCTCAAGAAGCACAAGCACCTGGTCGGCAACTACGGCGGGGCCTGGCAGGACCAGCAGAAGGAGTTCGACGCTTTCCCGGGCGCGGTCCTGATGACCACGAACTGCATCCAGAAGCCCAAGGAGACCTACAAGGCCCGCATCTTCACCACCGGCCTGGTGGGCTGGCCGGGGGTCACGCATGTCCAGAACGGCGACTTCACGGAAGTGATCAAGGCCGCGCTGGCCGCGCCCGGCTTCAACGAGGACGCGCCGGCCAAGTTCATCACCATCGGCTTCGCTCGCAACGCGGTGCTGGGAGTCGCGGGCAAGGTGGTGGAGGCGGTCAAGGCCGGCAAGCTGAAGCGCTTCTTCCTCATCGGGGGCTGCGACGGGGCCAAGCCGGGCCGCAACTACTATACGGACTTCGCCCAGGCCGTGCCCCAGGACTGCGCCATCCTGACCTTGGCTTGCGGCAAGTACCGCTTCAACAAGCTGGAGTTCGGCGATATTGGGGGCATCCCGCGGCTGTTGGACGTGGGGCAGTGCAACGACGCCTACTCCGCCATCCAGATCGCGCTGGCCCTGTCCAAGGCCTTCGACTGCGGGGTCAACGACCTGCCGCTCTCCATCATCCTGAGCTGGTACGAGCAGAAGGCGGTCTGCATATTGCTGACCTTGCTGCATCTGGGGCTCAAGAACATGAGGCTGGGGCCGACCTTGCCCGCCTTCGTGGGGCCCAATGTGCTCAAGGTCCTGGTGGAGAAGTTCGGGCTCAAGCCCACCACCACGGCGGCGCAGGACCTCGACGCCATCATGGGAGCCAAGGCCTCGGCCTAGTCGGACTCTCGGGAAGGGCCGTAAGACGGACCGGCGCGGACAGGCTCAGCCTGTCCGCGCCGGTCGCGCCGAAGAGGGTTCTTTTCAGCCCGCTTTGCCGGGCAGCTTCTTGGCTGAGAGCATCTCTACGCTGCGCCTGCCCCGGGCCAGCTTGAGGCCCAGTTGCTCCTGAAGGGCTTTCAAGATCGAGGCTTCCTCCAGGCGGCCCTCGTATTTGAATTCGATGGCGAACTCGCCCTTGAGCCCGGTCTCATCCACTATGGGACGGTCCAGCGGGCCCTCCAGGGCGCTGAACAGCTTGCCGAGTTCCGCGTGAGTGCATTTGACCTTGATGCTGTTGTTGCTGCTGCTGATGTAGTCGACCTTCCTCCCGGCGGTCTGGGTCGACGGCTGGAGCCCGCTCTTCGCGTTCTTGGCGACGGACGCGATGAACACGTCCCTATCCAACCGCCCGCGATGGATATCCACATTGAAGACGGCCTTTATCCCCTGCTGGACCAAAGGCGCCAGCATCAAGTCCTGCCCGTTGGGGACCTTGGCGGTGAAGTCGTACCGGCGGCGGGTCAGCGCAGGGTCCATGATCGTCCGGCAAGAGGGCGTGCCGTAGGCCCAGAAAATAGCCTTTGCCGGGGTGATCCCGCGGCCGATGAAGCTGTTGTTGTACGAGCTGATCGCGGAGGCCGCGCTCGACGCGGATGATATGCGCAGCTCCAAGAGGGCCGATGTGGCCCAGCCGACGGCGGCGTCGTCGGCGTGCAGGGCCGACTGCGGGGGCGCCTGGCATGCTGCGAGCAGAAGCGAGGAGGCGAGGAACAGGAGCGATCTTCTCATGTCAGTATCCTTGTCTGAGATTTGGGCCGCGGTTTGGATTATGATAACAGATTACACTTCCATTCGCACTCCTTGTGGGATCTTGCGCCGAGGGGCCTGCGCCATGCGTTCCGGGAGCAAATGCTACAATCCCCCCATGCGCGCTGGAGCCGGCTTGCGGGCGCTCTCCTTCTTGGCTCTCGTCGCGACGGCCGGGCTCAGCGGCTGCGCGGCGGCGGTCCCGGTCGCGGTCGCGGGAGCCGGCAGCGGGATCAGCTTCACCAGCACCACCGCCTATCGCTCCTTCACCTACCCCCAGGCTCAGGTCCACACGGCGGCCCTGCAGGCGCTCAGGCGCATGCAGATCGCGAAGACCAAGGAGAAGAAGAGCGGCGAAGATATCGAGCTGAAGGGCAAGACCAAGCATCTGACCATCTACATCACTCTGGCTCCCATCACGCCTACGGTCACGAAAGCGTCGATCAACGCGAAAAGGAATTGGCTGATGAAGGACCAGACCGTCGCGGCCGAGATCCTGATCCAGATGGATCAGATCCTGGGGGGCGCTGATGCGGCGCATCCGCCCCATTGATCGTTGCTGCCGCTTGACTGCGAGCTAGCGCCTTTCCAGCCCGTGCAGGAAGGAGTTGACCACCCACAGCACCGCCGCGAAAGCCAAAGCCCACCAGAAGCTGTCGACCACGAACCCCGGCACCAGCCAGGCCGCCAGCTCGACGCAGCCGCCGATGATCACCAGCGTGAAAAGCCCCAAGGTCAGCAGGTTGATGGGCAAGGTCACGATAAGCAGGATCGGCCGCACGAAGCCGTTGACCACGCCGAGGACCACGGCCGCCACGATCGCGGTCCCGAAGCCGGCCACGTGGACGCCCGGCAATAAGCGCGCGGTCGCATAGACCGCCACCCCGCTGACCAGGATGTGGAGGAGTATCTTGATCATGGCCGCTAGCGGACCTTGATCTTGAGCTCGATCTCCCGGGGCTTGCCGACGCCCTTGAGGTTGGAGACCATGGCCGCCACGGTCAGGCCCACGAAGTCCTGCACGAAGCCCTTCATGGGGATGGCCTTTCCGTCGACCTTCAAGCTCGCCGCCTTGATCGTCTTGTCCAGCCCGTGTCCTTTGGTCATAAGAGCTCCTTTTCGATGAATCGCACGATCTTGCCGGCCTCGGAGAGCCGGAAGCGCGGCTGAGGGTAGCCGGCCACTTCGAAATCCGCCGCCAAGGCGATGAGCCCGCGGCCGCGCGCGGGGCAGACCGGCCTGCGGCTGACGGCCCGGCGCAGCACCTCGATCTTGGGCCCGGCTTCGCCCTTGAACCCCTCGGCCACCACCAGGTCCGCGTCCGGGAAGAACTCGGCGGCGATGCGCCGCAGGCTCAGGGGCCGGCGCAGGCGCTTGACCAAGGCCAGCTTGTCCTGGGAGGCGATCATGGAGGCGCTGGCTCCGGCGTGAAAATGGCGGTAGGAGTCCTTGCCCGGCCGGTCGGTCTCGAAGTCGTGGCGGAAGTGCTTGACCGTGCCCACCCGGCGGCCCTTGCGGGCCAGGCCGCGGACCACCTTGACCAGCAAGGTGGTCTTGCCCGAGCCGCTGCGGCCCACGAACGAGACGATGGGGACAGCCAACCTAGCCTCCGGAGAACATGGCGGAGACGAGCAGGCGGTCCCCGTCCTTGATCTCATCATGGCCGTGCAGCCCCGCGCCGTCGCGGGAGACCAGCACGGGTATGCCCTTGAGCCCCAGCCGGGCCAGCAGCCCGTCGACGCTCAGCGCCGCGGGCAACTCCAGCTCCTTCTCCGCGAAGCCGAGCTTCTGGACGAAGCCTCCGATGAGCCGGACCGTGACCTTCACACTCCCGCGATGCCCATGGGGACCACGTCTTCGGAGACGGTGGTGAGCTTGGAGAGCTGCTCGGCCTCGGCGCCGAGCCCGAGGCGCTCCATGGTCTTGCGCGTGGGCACGCCGCGCTTGTCCCAGCCGCGGATGTCGTAGTAGTGGTCCAGGAGCGTCTCGTACTTGTCCAGCTCCAGGACCTTGCCCGCGGTGGGGCCTTCCTTCTCCGCGTTGGCGGGGTCGAAGTAGACGCGCGGCGGGTAGTCCGAGCTGCGGTCGGTGTCCGGATGCTCCCGGACCCAGAAGGCCTTGAGCAGGTTGTAGATGCGGTCGCCCGTGGTGTTGAAGTCGTCCATGGTCCAGTGCGAGCCCGTGGCCAGGTTGAAGTACTCGGGGTAGTTCTTGATGTCCCAGCCCAGCTCGATCCAGGGGAAGCGGCACAGGGGCAGGGACTCGAAGATGCTGGAGCGGATGCGCTGCAGCTCGATGACCTTTTGGGCCTTGTCCCGGCCGTAGGCGCCGCGCTCGGAGAACTTGAGCTCGTAGGTGATGATCCAGGCTTCCTTGTGGTGCGCCCCGATGGCGCTGGTCCCGAAGGCCAGGGCCTGGCCGGGCACGTACTTGCAGTTGTAGGCGGAGAGGTCGAGGCCTTTGCACTGGATGGCGTAGGCCTCGGAGTGGTGGCCGAACTTCCGGGCCATCTTGAGGCTGCCGTCGGCGATGAGGTCGCCGACTCCCTCGCGGTGCGCGGCCATGCGCAGGAGCTCCTTGGCGCGCTCCGCGTCTCCGAACTTGAAGTTCCCCTGGACGGCGCCGTGGTCGATGGCGTCGGCGTAGAAGGACAGGGCCGAGCCGGCGGAGATGGTGTCCACGCCGAAGTCGTCGCACATGTAGTTGAGCGAGGCCATCTGCTTGAGGTCGAAGATCTCCAGGTTGGGCCCGAGCATGCCCACGTTCTCGTAGTCGAGCTCGGACTCGTGGCCTTCGTGGTCGAGGACCGCGAGGCCGCAGCGCATGGTGCAGTGGGGGCAGCCGTAGGTGGCGACGCGCGCCTGGCTGGTGCGCAGGCCGTCGAGCTTCCAGGCCTGGTCGGAGTGGGACTGGCGCATGTTGCGCACGGGCAGGGCCCACATCTCGTTGCACCACTCCAGCACGGCGTTGGTCCCCTGCACGGACCATTTGGACTTCTTGTCCATGGCGCCCACGGCCTTGAGGTCGGCCAGGCCGCGCTCCTTCATGGCCTTGGGGTCGGCCAGGGGGATCTCCTTGGTGCCTTTGACCACGATGGCCTTGAGGTTCTTGGAGCCCATGACCGCGCCGATGCCGGGCCGGCCGCCGGCCCGGCCTTCCATGCTGCGGATGATGGCGTACAAGACCTTGTTCTCGCCGCCCTGGCCGATGCTGAGGATGCCGGCGGTCTTGCCGTACTTCTTCTCCAGCCAGGCTTGGGCCTCGTAGGTGCCCTTGCCCCAGAGGTGCCCGGCGGGGTGGAAGGCGACTGTGTCGTCCTCGATGTAGACGTAGGTGGGGGCCGGGGCCCGGCCTTCGAAGATGAGGACGTCGTAGCCGGCCTTGCGCATCTGGATGGTGATGTAGGAGCCGATGTTGCCGTCGCCGTAGGTGCCGGTGAGGGGGGAGAGGGCGGCGACGATGGTCTTGCCGGAGTTGGGCATGAGGACGCCGGAGGCGGGGCCTTGCGCCACGAGGAGCTTGTTGTCGGGGCCGAGGGGGTCGATGCCGGGCTTGAGCTCGTCCCAGAGGATCTTGGCCGCAAATCCCCGGCCGCCGATCCATTTGCGGGCGAACTCCTCGGTGAAGCGGTCTACCTTATAGCTGCTCTTGGTCAGATCGATGCGCAGGATATTGCCGGTCCATCCTTTCATGGCGAGCCCTCCGGGCCGGCGTCCTCGGCGGAGCCGGTATGACCATGAAAGCCAAACGGGACCGTAAAGTCAAGGCGCAGGATCGAAACCGACAGCGCGCCGGGGCTTCCCTACTTTTCATACAATCATCTCATGACTCCTAACGCCCGGGGGCTCCCAGCGGCACTGCTCGCGCTGCTTTCGGTCGCGCTGCCGCTGTGCGCTCGGTCCCTGGCGGAGGGGGAGCGTCGCCTTGTCATCTTCCACGCCGGCAGCCTCACCGTGCCCTTCGACCGGATCATCGCGGACTTCAAAGCCGAGCACCCCGGAGTCGAAGTGATCCGGGAGGTCGCGGGCAGCCGCGAGTGCGCCCGCAAGATCTCCGAGCTGCACAAGCCCTGCGACGTGCTCGCCGTGGCCGACTACGAGGTCATAGACCAGCTCCTCATCCCCGAGCACGCGGCCTGGAGCCTCAAATTCGCGGGCAACGAGCTGGCCATAGTCTACACGGACAAGTCGCGCCGGGCCGCTGAGCTGACCTCCAAGAACTGGCTCGACATCCTCGCGGACCAGGACGTGGCCATCGGCCGCTCCGACCCGGAGGCCGACCCCTGCGGCTACCGCACGGTCATCGCCCTAAAGCTCGCGGAGCTCCATTACCGCCGGCCCGGCTTGGCGGATAAGCTCCTCGGCAAGAGCAATACCCATAGCCGTCCCAAGGAAGTGGACCTCCTCGCTTTGCTCCAAGCCGGCGAACTCGACTACCTCTTCCTCTATCGCTCCGTCGCCCAACAGCACGGACTGCGCTGGCTCGCCTTGCCCGACCAGATCAATCTCAAGAAGCCCGAGCGCGAGGGCTTCTACCGCAAAGCCTCCATCCAGCTCCACGGCAAGACCCCGGCCGAGCTCGTCACCCAGTACGGCTCAGCCATTGCCTACGGCGTCACCATACCCAAGAACGTCGCCAACCCCGAGCTGGCAAACGAGTTCATCCGTTTCTTGCTGGACAAAGATAAAGGCCTCAAGACCATGGAGCGGCTCGGCCAGCCCTCGCTGGTGCCTGCTCCCACCAGCACCTACGAGCAGTTGCCCAAGGACCTCAAGGTTTACGCTCGCAGGAGCCCCCGCTGATGGAGCGCTCCGGCCGCGACCTCGCCTTCGCCTTCCTCGGCGGCGCGGTCCTCCTTTTCATCGCCGCGCCCATAGCCGGGCTCTACCTGGCATCTTCTCCCCACGCCTTGGCCGGCGCCGCCGCCGACCCCGAGCTGCGCGCCAGCATCTGGCTGAGCCTCTGGGTCTCCATGGCAGGCACCGCGCTGTCCGCCCTGTTCGCCGTGCCCCTGGCCTATCTCCTGGCCCGAAACACCTTCCCGCTCAAAGGCTTGGTCAACGGCTTGATCGACCTTCCCGTCATCATCCCGCACTCCGCGGCCGGCATCGCTCTGCTCGGCATCGTGGCCCGCGAAGGCTGGCTGGGCCGGGCGGCTGGAGCGGCCGGGCTGAGCTTCGTGGACCACCCCGCCGGCATCATGCTGGCCATGGCCTTCGTGAGCGTCCCGTTCTTGATCAACGCGGCGCGCGACGGCTTCGCCGCGGTCCCCGTGCGCCTGGAGCGCATCGCTTTGACCTTGGGCGCCTCGCCGGCCCGGGTGTTCTTCACCGTGTCGGTGCCTCTGGCCTGGCGCTCCATCCTCTCCGGCTTCATCCTCATGTGGGCGCGCGGCATCAGCGAGTTCGGCGCCGTGGTCATCGTGGCCTACAACCCCAAGACCGCCCCGGTGCTCATCTTCGAGAAGTTCAACTCCTACGGACTGGGCCAGGCCGTGCCGGCCGCGGCCGTGCTGGTCGCGGTCAGCCTGCTGGTCTTCACGGCCCTGCGCCTGGTCAAGGACGAGGCGTAGCATGCTCAGCGTCGAGGGCCTGTCCTTGCGCGCCGGCTCCTTCGAGCTCAAGGAGATCGGCTTCAGCGTGGCGCCGGGCGGCTACCTGGTCATCCTGGGCCCGTCCGGCGCGGGCAAGAGCCTCCTGCTCGAAGCCATCGCCGGGCTCAGGCAGCCCCATGCGGGCCGCATCAGATTGCGCGGCCGGGACGTCACCCGCGAGCCCATCCAGCGCCGGGGGCTCAGCATCGTGTGCCAGGACGCGGACCTCTTCCCTCATCTTACGGTGCGGCAGAACATCGCCTATCCCCTGCGCAGCCGCGCGGCCGGCGCTGTCGAAGAGCAGGTCCGCCGCGCCGCGGAGCGGACCGGCATCTCGGACCAGCTCGACCGCAAGCCCGGGACACTGTCCGGGGGGGAGTACCAGCGCGCGGCCTTGGCCCGGAGCCTGGCCGCCGGCTCCGACCTCTTCTTGCTCGACGAGCCGCTGGCCGCGCTCGACAAGGGCACCCAGGCCGAGCTGCGCGCCTTGCTGCGCGGCCTGCGCCGCAACGGCGCCGCCTTCGTGCATGTGACCCACGATTTCGACGAGGCGCTCTCATTGGCCGACCGCATCGGGATCCTGGAGCAAGGCCGCCTGGCCGGCCTGGCGGAGCCGGAAGAGGTGTTCCGGCGTCCCGCCTCGGCCTTCGTGGCGAGCTTCGTGGGCGCGAAGAATTTCTTCAAGGGCTCCTTGCGCGGCCTGCCGGAGAGCGACCTCAAGGAGTTCTCCACGCACGGCCTGCGCATCCTGTGCCTGACGGACGCGGCCGACGGCGAGGCCTTCCTCACGGTCCGGCCCGAGGACGTGGTGGTGTCCCGGCTGCGGGAGGAGACCAGCAGCCGCAACCACTTCCCCGGCAAGGTGGTGGACCTGGCCCCTTCCCGGCTGGGAGTCCAGGTGGTGGTGGACGCGGGACTGCCCGTGACCGCGACCATCTCCGCGGAGGCGCAAAGAGCGCTGGGCCTGCGGGTGGGAGAGCCGGCCTGGGTGAGCTTCAAGGCCGCCTCATGTCTGATCCATCAAGGAGGATGACAGCGATGATATCCGCCGAGGAAGCGGTCGCGCTCATCAGGTCCAACGCCGTGCTCTTGGCCGCCGAGCAGGTCGGCCTGGACGAAAGCCTCGGCCGGGTGCTGCGCCAGGACGTGGTCTGCGACGTGGACATGCCGCCTTTCCATAAGTCCGCCATGGACGGCTACGCCTGCCGCAGGCAGGACCTGGCCTGCGAGCTCGAAGTGGTGGAGACCATCGCCGCGGGAAGCCGGCCGAGCCGCGCCGTGGGGCCGGGGCAGTGCTCGAAGATCATGACCGGCGCCATGCTGCCCGACGGCGCGGACTGCGTGGTCATCGTGGAGGAGGCCGAGGCCCTGGCCGACGGGCGCATACGCTGGACCGGCCAGCGCACCTCGGACAATATCTGCCGGCGAGGCGAGGACATCGCGACCGGCCAGAAGCTCGTGGAAGCCGGGACCCGGATCAGCGCGAAGGTCGTGGCGTCCTTGGCCTTGGCCGGCTGCGCCCGGCCTTTGGTGAGCCTCCGGCCCAAGGTGGGAGTCATCGCCACGGGCGACGAGGTGGTCGCGCCGGAAGCCGTTCCGGGTCCGGCCCAGATCCGGGATTCCAACTCAGCCCAGCTCATGGCGCAGGCCCTGGAGAGCGGCTGCGTCCCGACCCATTACGGTATCGCCCGCGACACCAAGGAGTCCATCGGCGCGGCTTTGGCGCGGGCCAAGGCCGGATGCGACGTCATCCTCATCGCCGGGGGGGTCTCCATGGGGGATTTCGACCTCGTTCCGGAGCAGCTGCGCGCGCAGGGCTTCAAGCTCCTCTTCGAGAAGGTCGCCGTGCAGCCGGGCAAGCCCACGGTGTTCGGCCGCTGCGGCGACACCGTGGTCTTTGGGGTGCCCGGCAATCCGGTCTCGGCCTTCATGGTCTTCGAGTTCTTCGTCAAGGAGCTGCTCTCTAAGATGACGGGCTGTCTGGAGCCGCCCCGGACGCTGAGGCTGCCCCTGGCCGCGGCGATCAAGAGGAAGAGGGCCGACCGGCTCTCGCGCGTGCCGGTGCGCATCCGGCCCGACGGCGCGGCCGAGGCGGTGGAGTTCCACGGCTCGGCGCACATCTCCTCGCTGGCCGCAGCCGACGGCGTCGTCTCCATCCCCGCCGGCGTCAGCGAGCTCCCCGGAGGCGCTCTTGTCGATGTACGACCGCTTTAAGCGCCGCATCGACTACCTGCGCGTCAGCGTCACGGACCGCTGCAACCTGCGCTGCGCCTACTGCATGCCGCCCGGCGGGGGCCGGTTGGTGGACCGCAAGGACATCCTCAGCTTCGAGGAGATCGCGGCCTTCGCCGCGCGCGCCGCTGAGCTCGGCGTCGACAAGATCCGGCTGACCGGCGGCGAGCCGCTCATGCGCCGGGGCATCGCCCAGCTGGTCGCGCTGCTCGCGGCGATCCCCGGCATCCGGGATCTCTCCATGACCACCAACGCGATCCTCCTGCCCCGGCACGCGGCGGACCTGCGGCGCTCCGGCTTGCGGCGGGTCAACGTCAGCCTGGACACCTTGGACCCCGGGCGCTTCCGCGCGCTCACCCGGGGCGGCGAGCTCTCCGAGGTCCTGGCCGGCATAGCGGCCGCGCAGGAGGCGGGCTTTGCGCCCATCAAGGTCAACTGCGTGGTCAAGGCCGGGCCCGAGGAGCCCGACGCTCAAGAGGTGGCGCGCTTCTGCGCTGAGCGCGGCCTGCAGGCCCGGTTCATCCCGGAGATGGACATGGCGGCCGGACGCTTCGGGGTCGTGACAGGCGGCAGCGGCGGCGACTGCGGCCGCTGCAACCGCTTGCGCCTGACCAGCGACGGCTACCTCAAGCCCTGCCTTTTCAGCGACGTCGCTTTCCCCGTGCGGAGCGCGGACGCCGGGGAGGTCCTGCGCCAGGCCGTCGCGGCCAAGCCGGAATGCGGGACCGCCAGCAGGACGCACGGATTCTACAGCATAGGGGGGTAGTATGCCGAAGCTGAGCCACGTAGACGAGCAGGGACGCGCGCGCATGGTGGACGTCGGCGGCAAGAGGCCGCAGTACCGGACCGCGCGGGCCGAAGGCTTCATCCGCCTGCGGCCGGCCACGCTCAGGCTGATCCGGCAAGACCGCATGAAGAAGGGCGATGTCCTGGGAGTGGCTCAGATCGCGGGCATCCAGGCGGGAAAGCGCACCTCGGAGCTCATCCCGCTCTGCCATCCTTTGCAGCTTTCCCATGTAGAGGTCCAGGCGCGCATCGCGACCAAAGGGGTGCGCGTGGAGGCCTGTGCCAAATGCCTGGGGCCCACCGGGGTGGAGATGGAGGCCTTGACCGCCGCGGCTGTCGCCTTGCTCACGGTCTACGACATGTGCAAGGCGGCGGACCAGGACATGGTCATCTCGGACATAACGCTGCTCGAGAAGCGCAAGAGCGACGAGGGCTTCTGAGATGGCCAAACAGAGCGGCGCGGGCAAGGTCGTCTCCCTCAACGTCTCGGAAGGCAAGGGCACTCCGAAGTCCCCGCGCCAGCGTGTGGAACTCGGCGCGTCCGGCATCAAGGGCGACGCCCATGCCGGGCCCTGGCATCGGCAGGTGAGCCTGCTGGCCATCGAGGACGTGGAGCGCTTCTCCAAGTCCGCGCCTGGCCGGCGAAGGTTCCGGCCGGGGGAGTTCGCGGAGAACATCACCACCCGGGGCGTGGACTTGGGCCAGGTGGGCCTGCTCGACCGGCTCAGTGTGGGGCCAGCCGAACTCGAGATCTCCCAGATCGGCAAGGCCTGCCACGGCGAGGGCTGCGCCGTGTTCAAGGACGTGGGGCGCTGCGTCATGCCCAAGGCCGGGCTCTTCGCGCGGGTGCTCAGGGGCGGCGTGGTGCGCCCGGGAGACCCGATCGTCTGGCGGCCGCGGGCCCTGCGGATCGGGATACTGACTCTCAGCGACCGGGCCAGCGCCGGCATCTACGAGGACCGTAGCGGCTCCAAGATCCAGGAGCTTCTGGAAGACTTCTTTAAGGGCAAGAGGTGGCATCCGCGATTCCAGAGGGCCGTCATCCCCGATGAGCAGAAGGACCTTCTGGCGCGGCTGCGGGGCTTGTGCAGGGCCGGCTGCGACGTCATCATGACCACGGGCGGCACCGGCATCGGGCCGCGGGACATCACGCCGGAAACGGTCGCGGGCTTCGCGGACCGGCTCATCCCCGGGATCATGGAGCAGGTCCGGCTCAAGCACGCGGACCGCCTACCCGCCGCGGTGCTCAGCCGCTCGCTGGCCGCGGTGAAGGGCCGCACCCTCATCTACTGCCTGCCCGGCAGTCCCAAGGCCGCGGCCGAGTACGTGGCGGAGATCGTTAAGTCCCTGGAGCACGCCTTGGCTATGCTCCACGGGCTCGGGCACTGATTTCCGGGTTGCCGCAGTCCGCCGGCCCCACGCCGTAAAAGAGCGCCCGGCGGCCGTGTGCCGGGCGCCACCGCCCAGCCCGGCTCCGCCGGGCTGGGCGGATTCGTTCACCCATGCCGCCTGGCCCCTCAGTTATCCACGAACTTGCCCCGGGGCAAGTTCATGTATGACTCTTCCGGCTGCGACTCGTCGCGCACCGAGTCGGTGGATGACTTCGGCGGCGAGCCTCTAGGGGTTCTGGCGCGCCCCTGCCCGCAAGGCCGGCAGGAGGGGCGCGCGACTCCGGACAGACAGGCTGCGCCTGTCTGTCCGGAGTGCAGGGACGGAACAACGGCTCCCCGGGGATGCCTCATCGGCCCCGCGTGTGGTATCATAATCATCGTTAAGCACATGACCGTCACGCATTTCCTGACGACGGTCAGTGCAAGCGCACTACCGTGCGCTTGGAGGCCTAATGCGCCAGGACACCGACGTCCGCCTGAAGATCTCGAGCCTGACCATGACCCCGCAGGACATCGAGGCCAGCATCGGCCTCCAGCCTGACGAGTTTTGGAGGATCGGCGACCACCTGGGCGCCTTCGGGGCCCCGGCCCGGCAGCACGGCTTCGTCATCGAGTCCGGCGCGCAGGCCAGCCTCCCATTCCAGGAATACATCACCGCTCTCATCGGCAAGGTCGCGCCGGCCGCGCAGAAGATCGGGTCCCTGGCGCTGAGCGACAAATGCATCGTCGAGTTCATCTGCACCTTGCACCGCAAGACCGCGCCCCTGCTGACCTTCCAGCGCGACGACCTGCGCTGGATCGCCGTGATGGGAGCGGTTTTGCGCATCGATACCTTCGTGGAATCCGCGGCGCGCGCCGCGGCCAGGGCCCCATCCGGTTCCGGCGAACCGGACGCCGGGACCCCCAAGTTCTAGCGCCGATGCGCGCCGGGCTCCTTTCCGAGACCATCGCCCGGCTGCGCGTCCTGCACGGCCCGGCTTTGGCCGGCCTGCGCGTCGAGAAGGCCGTGGTCGGGGTCGTCTTTTCCGGAGTGAAGCTCTCGGACGGCCGCGGCGGCCTGGCCGGCACTCCCAGGACTGAAGAGCACCCCTCCGGCAAGGCCGTGCCTCATCCCCCCGGAGCTTTGGCCGGCCTGCCCGTCCTCTCTTTGCTCGAACCGTGGCCTGATGAGCCCTTCCGGCGCGCCTTGGCGGTGGCGGCCGTCAACGCCCTCTCCGCGCCCTGGCTGGAGGGCGGGCGCTACCGGGTCGTCTACGACCGCGACGCCCTCGACCTCCTGGAGCTGCGCCCGGGCATGAGCGTGGCCTTGGTGGGCGCTTTCTCATCCTACATCGACCGGCTCAAGGCCGTCGCGGGTCTGCGCCTGACGGTCCTGGAGCTGCGCGAATCGGCGCTGCGAGAGCAGGACAGGGCGCTCTACGCGCCAGCCTCCAGAGCCGCGCAGGTGGTGCCGGCCTGCGACGCGCTGGTCATCACCGGCATGACCGTGGTCAACGGGACCTTGGAAGGCCTGCTGAGCTTGGCCTCGCCCAAGGCCGCGGTCATCGTGGTCGGGCCGTCCGGCAGCCTGCTGCCGGACGCGCTCTTCGCCAGGGGCGTGCGCTGGGCCGGAGGCTGCGTGGTCCATGACCCGGACGCGGCTTTGGAGCTCCTGTCCCAGGGCGCGCGCGCGCGGCACCTCTACGGGACCTGCGCCCGCCGCATCAATCTGGCTCCCCTCCCATGAGCCGACCCGGCAGCACCGGACTCTGGCGCAAGGCCGCGGTGCTGGGCAGCCTCTGGGCCGCTTCGGAGATCGTCCTGGGCAGCTTCCTGCACAACGCGCGCATCCCCCTGAGCGGGAACATCCTCACCGGCATCGGCATCGCCATCCTGGTAGCCGGGCACAGGCTCTGGCCCCAGCGCGGCCTGCTCTGGCGCGCCGGGCTCATCTGCGCGGCCATGAAGTCCGTCTCTCCCAGCGCGGTCATCCTCTCACCCATGATTGCCATCTCCGTGGAGGGCTTCCTGCTGGAGGCGGGAGTGCTCCTGGGCGGAGCCAATCCCGCGGGCTATCTCCTGGCCGGAGGCCTGGCCATGTCCTGGCCCCTGGGGCATAGGCTCGGGGGCACCTTCCTCTATTACGGCCCGCAGACCTGGACCCTCTACGTCAAAGGCCTGGAGCAGGTCCGCGCCTGGCTCCACCTCGCTCCGGGCAGCCCTTGGTCGCCGCTCCTGCTGCTTTGGTCCGCGCATCTTCTGGGCGGGGGCGCGGCCGCGGTCGCGGGCATGCGCGTTGGGTGGGAGGACGCTGTGACCGTTTCGTCGGCCGGGGCGGCCGCCCCGGCGCCGCGGCCGGCGGTTCCGGAGCATGGTGGATACTCTTTGACGGCGCTGCTCCTGCACGCCGCCACGGTGGCCGCGGCCATGTCGCTGGGCAGCAGGCTCCCGGTCTGGCTCTTCGCCGCGGCCTCGGCCGCCTACGCGTGGCTCTGCGTCTGGAAGTATCCCCGCGCGGCCGGGATCATGAAGCGGTCCAGTCTCTGGTCCGGCCTGCTCCTGGCCGCTGTGCTGGCGGGCCTGGTCCTAGGGCGCTGGCAGGCGGGCGCTCAGATGGGGCTGCGCGCGCTGGTCCTGACCTTGGGCTTCTCCTGCATCGGCACGGAGCTGCGCAATCCGGTCCTGCGCACGTGGCTGGAGCGCCGAGGCGGACGCATGTTCTTCGCGGCCCTGGAGCAGGCATTCGAATCCCTGCCCGCGGTGTTCACCGGCCTGCCGTCCCCGGCGCAACTGCTGCGCAGACCCGTGGCCTCATTGCACGCCGCCATCGCCTGCGCCCCGGCCCTGCTCGAGGCCCTGGCCCCGGGCCGAGTGCTCATCATCACCGGGGAGCAGGGAGAAGGGAAATCGAGCCTGGTCAAGACATCGGCGCAGGCCTTGCGCGAGGCGGGCGCAAGCCTCGGCGGCATCCACGCGCCGGGCTTCTGGGAAGAGGGCCGGCGCAGCGGCTTCGACATCACGGACCTGGGCACCGGTGAGAGTCGGCCGCTGTGCCGGACCCAGGGACCGGCGGGCTGGCCGGCTCAGGGGCCGTTCCGTTTCTCTCCCGACGGGCTCGCCTTCGGGCTGCGGGCGCTGGCCGAGGCCATGCGCCGCGACGCGGACGTCATCTTCGTCGACGAGGTCGGCCCCATGGAGCTCCGGGGCCTCGGCTGGGCGCCCGGCCTCGACGCTTTGGCGCGCCAGCGCCGCAAGCCCATGGTCTGGGTGGTGCGCAGGGCCCTGATCGACGAGGTCCGCAGGCATTGGGGCCTGGCCCCGGAACGGGTCTGGGACGCCGGAGCCGGCGATACCGCGGCCCTGGCGGCCGCGCTCCAGGCGGAGCTAGCGTCTAGCCTTGCTGTCCGCTAAAGTCCGAGGGAACTTGCGCTTGAGCAAGGACGCGATCTCGCGGGCCAGCAGCGCGCGGAAGCCCTCTTCGCTGACATAGCTCTCGCCGTAGAGGGTCATGAGGCCCTTGAAGGCCCCGAAGGTGAACTTCCCGTCCAGGCGCAGGCCCTGCTCGGTGAAGGCCGAGACCAAGGCGATGAGCCGGTCCGACATGCTGCCCTCGCCCGCGAGGACCTTGCGCAGCTCCTCCCTGAGCGCGGAGAGGTCCCGCGAGCCTCCTCCTCCCGCCATCGCCGCGCCGTGGAACAGGACCAGGTCCGCGTCCCGCTCCGAGAAAGCCCGCAGGAACTGGGCCAGCTCGTAGCGGTCGTCGCTCTGCCAGAAGCCCTTCTTGGAATAGGCCGCGGCCTGCCCGAAATCGATCGGATAGATGATCTTCTTCTCCGGGTCGATGAGCTGGTTGCCCGTGTGGCGGTCTGCGTCGAACCAGCCTTGGCGGAACAGCAGCGAGAGCGCCGAGTCCGCGATGAGCGGGCCGGCCTGGGCGCGCATCTCGGGGGACAGCTTGTCGTAGGTGGTGCCGGCGGCCTTCTCCATGAAGAGGATGGAGTCGCGGACCTGGAAGCCCTCGACCAGGTCCGGCACCGCGAAGCGCCAGCCTCCGAGCTTCGCGCGCATGGATGAGTTCAAGCCCTCGAAGTGCTTCTTGGCCGTGCGGATGCTCTCCGCTTCCTTGGTGAACTTGAGCTCCTCGGCCAGCTGCTGGCGCACGGCGTCGAGGACCGCGTCGAACATGGCCGAGGCCTGGCTCATGCCGATGTGGTCGAGCTCGCGCAGGAACTCCTGGCCCAGGCGCAGGTTGGTCTCGATCTGCTCGGCCGCGTGCGGCCGGCGCAGCAGCATCACCACCTCGCGGCCGTCCGTCAGCTCGACGACCACCACGGTCTTGAGGCTGGCGCTGCCGATGACCTTCTTCAAGGTCTTGATGCGGGCCAGCTCCTCCGGTGTGAGCTCGCGCTGCATGGCCTCCAGGATCTCGGCCTTGGTCATGGGCCGGGCGTCGTTCTTGAGCGAGGCCGTCTCCCGCGCCACCTCGTCGCCGAAGAGCTTCCAGGTCGAGCTCAGCTGTCCGAACTTGACCCCCACGGTCTGGAACACCTCGAAGATGTGCTTGACGCTGCTCTTGTTCTCCCCGGCCTGGCTGAGCAGGTAGGCCAGGCTCACCGTCCTCTCGTGCGCGGGCACCACCCGCAGGTACGCCTTGAGCATCTTCTCCTCTTTGGAGTCCGGCTGGTACTGCAGGAAGGCGCGGGTGACGTTTTCCGGGAAATCCTCGGCGTTTTGCAGGGCCTGACCGCCGGCGCTCAGGAGCAGCTCGAAGAGCGGGATGCGCTCGAAGGGCGAGGCGTCGATGAGCGCGGCCTCGATCTCCAGCTTCATGAGGTAGGCCGCCCGGTCCGACTCCTTCTTGATCTCGGCCTTGGAGCTGTGGCTGTCCTTGGCCGCGTCGATGGCCAGGGCCGCCGAATAGGCGTTGCGCTGCAGCTCCTTGAGGATGGGGTCGGGCAGCTCCCGGCCCTCGGGCTCGATGAGGAAGGCGATGAACTCGGAGCGGGCCTTGGGGGAGAGCTTGGCGATCTCTCCGGACAGGGCCGAGCCGAAGCGCAGGAGCATGGGGTTGGCCTTGCGCCAGTTGTAGGACTTCTCGTCCTCCACGAAAGCGCCCAGCTCCTTGCCGGAGAGGTTCAGGCGCCAGGCCAGGCTCTCGAGGTACTCGTCTTTCTTGAGCGAGCCCTGCCGCACGTAGGCGTTGATGGTCTCGATGAGGCGGTTCAAGCCCTCCGGGTCCTGCGGCTGGGACCGCAGGCGCGCGACCTCGGGTTCCAGCAGGCGGCGGGTCAAGGAGAGCTGCAGGCCGGAGCCCGCGATTCGGCCCTGCTCCAGGATGGCGGAGAGGGGCAGAGCCGCGGCCGCGGCCGCCGCGTCGTCGAAGGCCGGCTCCAGGCGCTTCTGGAAGAAGGCGTCCGTGGCCGGAGTGGCGCCGGTCCCGGTCAGGAGCCGGAAGAGCTTGAGCCGGCCCCGGAAATCCACCTCCAAGCCGGAGGCGAGCGCGGCGGCGCGGGTCTTGATGTCGCGCAGTTCCGGCGTGTTGAGGGTCTCGGGCGCCGGATAGTCGCCGTCGGCGGGGTCGGCCACCGCCTCCAGGAAGAGGATGAGCTGGGCGGCCTTGCCTTGGTCGGTGGACTCACGGGCCAGGGCCTGGTCCAGGCCGGAGAGCAGATCGTCTTTGAAGCCGCTCACGGCCGAGACGTAGCTCGAGTAGCCGTTCCCTTTGGCGGACTTGCGGAAATCATCCCGGGCCAGGAGCCTGGCGAAAAGGTCCCGGGCGTCCTGGGCCAGGCCGTTCTTGACGAGCACGCGCAGCACCGTTTTGGAGCCTTCTCCCTCGCGCGACAGCCAGGCTCCGGCCCGGTCGTAGGTCAGGCCGCTGACGCGCAGGTTCTCTTCATAACCTTCCAGGAACACGGCCTGGAGGAGCTCCTTCCTGTTCTCCGCGGACAGGGGGGAGCGGGAGAGCGCCTCGGCCTGCAGTCCCGCGAGCTCGCCTGAGACTCGCGCGCCTCCCACCAGGTCGTCCATGACCGAGCCGTGGAGCGCGCCCAGCTCTGCCACGCTCATGGGCTTGCCCGCGGCCTTGGCCAAAGCCGCGGCCAAAGCCCGGCCGTATTCATTCTGGAAGACCTCGCGGCGCGACTGGTAATAGGACCCGGCGAAGAGCTGCTTGGCCAGCTTGTGCAGTTCGGGCTCGGCTTTCAGGCTCTCGTTGGAATCGGCCCGCAGATGCGGGCCCAAAGTGTCGTCGAGCCAGGAGAGCTCGCCGATCTTGCCCATGGGGTGGCCCATCTTGAGCATGCGGAAGGCGTCGAGGCTGCTGGCCTGGACGGTCTTGACCACGCCCGCGTAGGCCGGGGTCTCGGCGAACGCCTTGACCGCCTGGCGCAGCTGGCTGCGGCCGGCCTGGGGGGCTATGCCGAGCACGGCGAAGATGGAGTCCCAATCCGTCACGTTGAAGGCCAGGATGAGGTCCAGCGTGCCGTAATAGCCCCGGTTGTCCCAGATGGACTGCAGCGCCTCGCGGTAGTCCTGCGCCAGGCCCTTGAGGCGCGGGTCGCCCATGAGGCGCATGCGCTGCTTGAGTATGCCCAGGCTGTAGTTCTTGGCCGTGGAATCGCGGCCCTCCGGGAACACGTAGGAGTAGGTGTCGTGCGTGGACTCGATGAAGAAGGCGATGCGCTCCTCGTGCGAGAGCCGGGGCATGACCTTCTTGTGGAAGAGCACGGCCAGGCGGGCTTGGAATTCCGGGGACTTGCCCTTGGCCACGGACTGGTCGTAGATGTAGCGGCTGCTGGTGAAGGAGCGCATGTTCGCGAGGAGCTCTTCGGCGATGCGGTCTGAGAAGAGAGCGAAGATGGGTGCGGAAGGCAGGATCTTGGCCAGCGCGTTGAGGCCTCTCTCGGCGCTGCCGTAGCTGGGGTCCGTCTTGGTGAAGTAGTTGGCCTGGACCCAGTCCAGGTAGCGCTGGCTGTTGTAGGCCGGGACCTTCTTCATGAAGGTCTCGTGCGAGGGATAGGCGAGGAACTCCTGGGAGTGGGTCTCCTCGGTGAAGATGAGGTTCATCCTCGCGCGGTCCGCGAGGTCGAGGCCGCCGCCCGGCTTGGCCAGCAGGCGGTTGATATCGGTGAAGAGGCGGAACTCCTCGTCGCCGAGGTCGGCGCCTCGCTTGGCGAGCAGCGCGTCCACGCTCAAGACCAGGCGGTTGAACTCGACCTCCTTGTAGGCCGCGCCGCGCTTGAGTTCGGAGAGCTTCTGCAGGCGGGCGAGCGCCTCCGCGAGGTCCTTCGGGGCGTGGAAACGGCCGGCGGCGGCGCCCTGGTCGATGCCGGCGAGCTCGGACAGGACCGCCGGCGGGACGTCCTCCGGGTAGGAGGGGATCCGGGTCCCCTTCTCGTAGCGGTCCATGGTCAGCAGCATGCGCTGCATGGCCAGGCGCAGGTCGTTCTGCGGGTGGGTGCTGGACATGGAGGAGAGGATCCCGCCTCTGTCCGCCTCGCCCGCGAAGAGGCGCTTGAGGGATTCGTAGACGCTGTCGACCGGGTAGCCCGCCTCCTTGGCGATCATGGCGCCTTCGGAGTCGGCGCGGACTTCCCGGGCCTGGCCGCCGATCTCCTTGCCGTAATTGGTCAGGATGCCCTCGGCGTCGATGTTGTCCAGGGGATGGGCCAGCTCATGGGACAGGACGCCTACGACGCGGACCAGGCCTGCCCTGAGCTGGGCCGGGTCGTCGCCCAGCATCTTCCTGAGCAGGCCGGTGGTCACGAAGACCAGGTTGCTGGAGCGGCGCACGCCCGCCGCCTTCATGGGATAGACGAAGGCGTTGAGCACGGGGGTGTCGATGACATGGATATGGTTGATGGAGACCGCGTCGGCCGGGAAGAGCTTCTGCTGGGCCGCGCTGAGCCGGGAGAAGATCGTCTCCAGGACGGAGTAGAGGCCGGGCGCCTCGGCCCGGGCGATGACGGGTCCGAGCTCATCGGCGATCTTGTCGAGGACCTTCTGCTCGGCCGGGGAGGTCTTGAGCGGCGCGGGCTGGAGTGCCGCCGCCGCAGAGACTTGCGCCGAGGCTTCGGGGAAGTCGGCGGAAACCGCGGACTCGGCCGGCGTCTCTGATCCCAGGCGCGCCGCGCTGTAGAAATTGTCAGCCGTGCCTTCCTTGGCCGAGGACACGTCCTTCTTCGCCGCGGTCTCGGCCGCCTGAGGCGCGTTCTCCAGGAGGCCCTGCAGGGGGGAGGCGGGCTTCTCGGGCGCGGGCGTCTGCGGCGCCTTGAGCTCCGCTGCGGGCGGGGTGATCGCAACCGGCAGGTCCGTCGCCGGCGTCAGCGCCGAAGGGGCCAGCTTGGGGACCGGGGCGCCGGGGAGGCCCTGGAGGGCTCCGGAGAGGGGCTGCAGCGAGGCGGCCGATGGGCCGGGCGAGAGCTGGCCGGAGCCTATGGTTGGGACCCCGACCACGGGCGCGGGCTGGACAACGGCTTCCTGGCCCGCGGTCTTGGTCTGTCCGGCGAGAAGGACCGGCGGCCAAGCCGAAGCCAAAAGCGCCCAGAGCGCGCCCCAGCGCAAGATTTTTCGCGCGAGAATCACGTTGGACTAAGTATAGTCCTTGGACCTCTCTTCCGCCAGGGGCCGCTGGGGCAGTCATCAGCCGGAAAAAGGACGGTTCGGCTTTAGGCCCTAGGACCCACCGGCACGGGACCTCGAAGATAAAATTTTGGTAACGAGGGTTTTCCCTATTGCGCGCCGGGACGGCAGGGGCTACACTTTTGTTAAGCGCGGCCCTCGCGCCCGGCGGATATCAAACCCTATGCGCAAGTCGATGCCCCGCAGCACAGCATTCCTGGCGGCCGCGCTCTTGGCGCTGGCCAGCGTCTGCGCCGCACACGACCACGGGGGCGGTGGCGGCCAAGGGCGCGGCGGCGATCAGGGGGGCGGCCGCGGAGGCGGGCAAGGTCAGGATGGCGGGCGCGGGGGCGGCGGGTACGGGGGTGGTCGCGGGGGAGATCGCCACGATGGTGATCATGATGAAGGGCAGAAAAGGCCGCCGACCATTCTAGATAGCATCAAGTCCTTCCTCTTCCCGAGCCCTCCCGCGGCCGCAAGCGGGATCGCAACCACGCCGACTCCCGCAACCCCGGCAGCCATCGCCCCGCCGGCCGCCGTGACACCGACCTCGCCGATCGCCACCGCCGCGCCCCAGTCCGCTCCGGCTCCGACTGTCCAGGCCCCGCGGCCGGACCGGCCGACGCCCCAGGCGCCGTCGGCGCCGACCGCGGCCAGACCGGCGCCGTCCACCCCCCCGGGAGCTGCGCGGCCCATGGTCGGCCCGGCCGATATCAAGGCCGCGGTGAACGCGGGCAAGAGCGGGTTGGCCGCCATCCCCCAGTCGCCCCAGACCGTGGCGGCGGGCCAAGCGCTGGACCAGTTCGGGGGGCTGGCCGCCTACCTGCTGGAATCCGCGGCCGCCCTCGTGTCCAGCGCTGAGGGGGCGCGCCAGGACCCCAAGGCGGGGCAGACCCAGGCCGCGCAGGCCAAATCCGGCTCAGCGCCTCTCTCCCAGGCTTCCGGCGGCGCTGTGGCCAGCGCGACGCCGCTGCAGAGCGGCGGGCTCAACACCCTCGAAGCCGGCTCCGGGATCCCCCGTATCCCGACTGCGGAGGCTGCCGGCTCCAAGCCCCAAAGCTCCGGCGCCATCAGCCCGACGCCGGGGGCTTCGGGCTCCAGCATCCCAGAGGGGGGCGCGCCCATTCTGGGGTCGGAGGACCCCGAGGATGCGGCGGCGAAGAACGCCCGGGAGGTGCTCCTGGAGACCGCCAAGCTCCTGGACGCCAACCCCAACGACGCCAAGGCGCGCGCGGACCGGGCCGAGGCGCTGGCGCAGCTCGGCGACTACGACTCGGCCGTGGAGGAGGCCGGCAAGGCCCTGAAACTGGCCCCGGACTCCATCAAGGCCCTCAACGCCCGCGCCTTCGCCTACAACAAGCGCGGCCATTACGACCTCGCTCTGCAGGACGCGGACGCGGTCATCAAGCTCGCGCCCGACAACGCTCTGGGCCACCTCAACCGCGCCATGGCTTTGGAGGGGCTGGGCAACCCGGCCGAGGCCCTTCAGGAGTACGTCCTGGCCGCCCAGCTCGACCCGTCCCTGAAGACCTTCCTCGCCGACGCGCAGGCCAGGCGGGAGGCGCCGGCCGGGTCCGGGAAGGCGGGGGCGGGCCGCGCCGAGGTCTGGGCCTTGGGCGCGCTGCTGGCCGCCGGACTGCCGCTGGGGCTCTGGGCTCGGCGCCGGTCCAAGGCCGCGCGGGCTGCGAAGACCGCGAGAGTGGACGTGGGCACGGTCATCGGGTCCAATTACCGCATCGAGAGGCTCATCGGCGAGGGCGGCATGGGCAAGGTCTTCGAGGGCTTCGACACGGCCATCCGGCGCAAGGTCGCCATCAAGATGATGCGCGCGGAGCTGCGCCGCGAGATCGGCGACGAGCAGATCCTCGAGGAGGCGCGCTTGGTGGCCTTGGTGCGGCATCCCAACGTCGTGGAGATCTACGCGGCCCTGCAGGAGGCGGGGGAGATATTCCTGGTCTTCGACTTCGTGGCGGGCCTCCCCCTATACGACCTGCTGCTTTCCAAGCGCCGGCTCTCCTTGCCCGAAGCCGCGCATATCCTGGGCCAGGTGGCGGCGGGGCTCGATGTCGCCCATGCCAAGCAGGTCATCCATCGCGACCTCAAGCCGGCCAACGTGGTGATATCCAACGAGGGCGTGGCCAAGCTGATGGATTTCGGCATCGCCCACCGCTCCAGCAACGGGGGCTCACAGGAGACTTTGGACAAGACCTTGGGGACCATGCCCTACATGGCTCCGGAGCAGCACGACGGCACGGTGTCCAAGGAGAGCGACCTCTACGCTCTGGGCGTGATGGCCTACGAGCTGCTCACCGGCCGGCGCCCCTTCGAAGGGCCGGAGCAGCTGCGTCACAAGCGGGAGGGCCGCTTCATGCCGGCGAGCGCGGTCGCCCCGGACCTGCCGCCGAGCATCGACGCGGCGCTGGCCCGGGCCCTGTCGCCGCGGCCCGAGGACCGCTTCCACTCCGGCTCCGAGTTGGTCGCCGCGCTCCTAGGCTGAGGCCGCGCCTTGGCGCGGCAGCGTCTGAGCCAAAGATGAGCCCCGGATAAAACGAGGCCGTGCCGTCGAAACAAGGGGGTCCCTTCGCCGGCCGGCCCTCCTCAATCTTACTTGGCGTCGGCATATCGCGGGAAGAGGCGCCAATGGACTTCAAGCGAAGGCGAATATCCCTCCGTTTTTGAAAAAATAAGGCCGAAAATATAGACAGAATTTACATCGCGCGCGCGATGCGGATTGCGCTGAAAAATAAATGGTAATTTTTTCAAAAACGGAGGGGAACGAAAACCGACCGAGAGAACTGATGGTCGCAAAGGCCGGCGGATCTGAGATTGGAATAGCCTTTTTGGACTCCCCTCGCATTGGCAAAGAGGGAGCCCTATCAAGACATCCGAAAACAGACGTCCGAAAACCTGACCAAGGGTTGAGGTTGCCGCGCCGCGTCAAGCACCTCAAGAAAGTGACCATAGCCGTTGTTGGATGATTCCCGCGCTGGCAATGGCAGGGCCTCTCTGTTATAATCCGGGCATGAATTGTCCGAAATGCGCGGAACAATCCCTGGAAGAGCGGCTCGGCCCGAGCGGCATACTCGTGGACCTGTGCTCCGCCTGCGGCGGGGTCTGGCTCGACAAAGGCGAGATTTACAATTACGTCCGGTACCCGCAGACGCTCCATGACGATCTCGTCAAAGCCTATGGCGACACCGCCCCGGGGCTGCGGCCGTGCCCGCGCTGCCAGGTGAAGATGACGCAGGCCAGGTTCCCCGCTCCGGGCCCGGTCATCGACGCCTGTCCGCAATGCGGCGGCAATTGGTTCGACGCGGGAGAGGTGGCGGCGCTGCAGTCCATGCTCGACCTGGAGCTGCGGCCCGAGCCTGAAGCCAAGCCGGCCGCGCCGGCCCCGGCCCCTGCCGCGGTTCCGGGGCGGGCGGTGGTCATGGCCGCTTTGCCCAGCCTGGCCCTGCGCTCCGGGGGAGTGTTACTCGCTCTCTACGCCGTCCTCATGGGCTTCTGCGCCGCGGCCGTGGCGTATCTCAAGCTGCCCCTAGACTATATCTTCATCGGCTCGGCCGCGGCCTTGCTGCTGAGCTTCATCTTGGGGCCCTGGTTCACGGACCTGAGCCTGCGCTGGTTCCACGAGTTCCGCTGGGTCGACGCCGCGGACCTGCCCGAGCACTTGCGCGGCTTCATCAGCAAGGCCTGCCGCGACCGAGGCATCCCGTTCCCGAGGTGCGGGATCATAGACGACGGCAACCCCAACGCCTTCACCTACGGCCATTATCCGGGCGACGCGCGCCTGGTCCTGACCCGCGGCGTCATGGATATCCTGGAGCCCGGGGAGCTGGAGGCCGTGGCCGGCCACGAGCTCGGCCATATCGCGCACTGGGACATGCTGGTCATGACCGCCGCCGCCTTGGTGCCCATGGTCCTCTACACCATCTACAAGGTGTGCTGCCGCCGCAAGCCCTCCTCCTCGGGCAGCCGCAAAGGCCGGGGGCAGGTCTTCCTCA
Organism: Elusimicrobiota bacterium; assembly: GCA_026388095.1. Classification (NCBI taxonomy): domain Bacteria; kingdom Pseudomonadati; phylum Elusimicrobiota; species Elusimicrobiota bacterium. Next base: position 93,575 of record JAPLKL010000044.1, read on the forward strand.
TCGGCATGACGGCTCTGCTCCTCTACTACGTCACGGAGTACGTGGTGCTCTTCCTGTCGCGCGTGCGCGAGCTCTACGCGGACCGCTTCTCAGGGGAGCTCACGCGGCAGCCCAACAGCCTGGCCTCGGCCTTGGTCAAGATCGCCTACGGCCTGGCCGGGCGGCGTCCGGATCCGAAGGAGGAGGAGTCGGCGACCCACGAGACCGTGCGCGCGCTGGGCATATTCGACCCGGTCGGCGCCTTGGGCTTGGTGGCGGCTTCGCTCTCGCGCGCCGGAGCCCCGTCCAAGGAGAACATCCTGGGCGCCATGCAGTGGGACCTCTGGAATCCCTGGGCCAAATACTATGAGCTGCAGTCCACGCATCCTCTTCCCGCGCGGCGTCTGGAGCAGCTGGGCCGCCAAGCCGCGGCCTACGGGCAGGAGCCTTACGTGGACTTCGACCTGCGCCAGCCGGAGAGCTACTGGGACGAGTTCCTCGTGGACCTGGGCTTCCTCTGGCTGCCCTGGCTCATGGCCGGTGCCGCGGTGCTCTCCAACTCTCTGGCCGGCATCCACGGGGCCCAGACTTGGTGGGGCGCGGCCGCGGGCTGGGGCGCGGGCAGCCTATGCCGGCTGTGGTTCAAGTACCGCGGCGGCTTCTGCCCGGATATGACGGTGAGCGCCGTGCTCAAGAAGGTGAAGGTCTCGGGAGTGCGCGGCGTGCCCGCGGCGCTGCAGGGCCGGGTCATCGGCCGCGGGGTCCCGGGCTTCATCGTCTCGGAGGACCTGGTCCTGCAGGATAAGACCGGCTTCATCCTGCTCGACTACCGCCAGCCTCTGGCCGTCTTCCAGTGGATCTTCGCCATCGGGCGGGTGCCCGGGCTCATCGGCCAGGAGCTCAGCGTGAAGGGCTGGTACCGGCGCGCTCCGGTGCCCTATCTGGAACTGCGCTCTTTCGTCTGCGACGGCAAGGAGAGCACCTGCTACAGCCTCGAGGGGCAGTACGTGTTCGCGTTCCTGGCGCTGGCCGCCGGGGTGCTGGGGATGCTCGGGATGTTCTGACATGAAAGCGGCCGTGTTCTCGCTGGCGGCGAACTACGATCCGGAACTGGTCCCGGCGCTCGCCGCCTACCCGGTCGACGAGGTCTACGGCAAGTTCCCCGCCGACGGCGTCAGCGGCGGCCGGCCCCGCTACCTGGCGACCCCGCTCTCGGAGGCGGAACTGCGGCGTTACATCGGCCTGCTCGACCGTCACGGCATCGCCTTCAATTATCTCCTCAACGGCGCTTGTTTCGGCAACCACGAATGGACGCGGCCCTGGCAGAAGCGGATGACGGCCCTGTTGACCAAGCTGGGCGACCTGGGTGTGCGCCGGGTCACCGTCTCCACCCCTTTTCTCCTGGAACTGGTCAAACGCCGCTTCCCGAAGTTCAAGGTCAGGGTCGGGATCTACGCCCAGGTGGACACGCCCCGGCGCGCCCGCTTCTGGGAAGAGCTCGGGGCGGACGCGCTCACGCTGGAGAGCTTCTCGATCAACCGGGACTTCCGCCGGTTGGCGGCCATCCGCCAGGCGGTCCGCTGCGACCTGCAGCTCATAGCGAACCATGTCTGCCTGCTGAACTGCCCTCTGCAGACCTATCATCAGAACGGCTTTGCGCACGCGTCCGACGGGACCGGCACGCTCTTCATCGACTACTGCTTCCTGCGCTGCTCGCGGACGCGCTTGACGGACCCGTCGCAGTTCATCAAGGCGGCATGGATCCGGCCGGAGGACATCGCCGCCTACGCAGCGATGGGCTACAAGACGTTCAAGCTCCTGGAACGGGGGCTCCCGTCGGCGGAGCTGCTGCGGCGCGTCAAAGCCTACAGCGAGGGGCGGTTCGCCGGCAACCTGGCCGAGCTGCTGCTGTCGCATGGCTTGAAGGAGCCGCTGCGCAAGGAATCGTTCTGGACCCTGCGTCACTTCTGGAAGCCGCGGCAGGCCAATCCCTTGCGGCTGAAACCGCTGCTCGATTTGGCGCGACTGCAAGGCATGCTCTCGCCGCTGCCGGAGTGTCCCATCCGGATCGACGCGCGGAAGATCCCGGAGGATTTCCTGGACGGTTTCCGCAACCGCGACTGCGCCTCCCTGGACTGTCAGGCCTGCGGCTATTGCGAGCGGATCGCCGCGCAGGCTGTTTCGATCTCGCCCGGGTACCGCGCCGAGGTGCTGGGGAAGTACGCGGAGATCGACGAGACCATGGCCGCGGGAGGGCTCTGGGGTGTCTGATTCGCGCGCCGCGCCGCGCCGGGCCCGCCTCTACGGGCTGGGCACGGCCTTGCCCCCGCACCAAGCGGGCCAGCCGGTCGTCAAACGCTTCATGGCCTCTTTGGCCGCGGCCACGCTCAAGGGCCGCCGGCGCGCGGTCACCCTCGATTTCCTCGACAAGATCTACGCCTCTTCGGGGATCGCCAAGAGGCACAGCGTCCTGGCCGACTACACCAAGGACTCCCCCGAGGACTTCGAATTCTATCCGCCCAACTGGGCCTTGGAGCCCTTCCCGACCACGGCGGCGCGCATGAAGGTCTACGAAAAATGGAGCGTCGACTTGGCGGAGCAGGCTTGCCGCAAGGCTCTGCGCGAGTCGGGCGCCCAGCCCGCCGAGGTCACCCACTTGGTCTTCACGACCTGCACGGGGCTTTTCGCCCCGGGCCCCGACATCCTGCTCATCGGCCGTCTGGGGCTGGAGCCCCGGGTGCACCGGGCGGTGCTGGGCTTCATGGGCTGCTACGCGGGCTTCACCGGCATGAGGATGGCCGGGCAGATCCTGGGGGCCGAGCCCGAGGCCGTGGTCCTGCAGGTCTGCGTCGAGCTCTGCAGCCTGCATTTCCAGAAGCGGGCCCTGCCCGACTTCATCGTGGCCAACAGCCTCTTCGCCGACGGCGCGGCCGCCGCGGTCTACGCCCGGCCCGGCCGGTTCCAGAAGGGGCTGGCGGATTTGGCGGCCACCCACAGCCGAGTCGAAAAGGACAGCCTGGAGCATATGTCCTGGCGCATCGGGTCCTCGGGCTTCGAGATGCGCCTGGACCGCGAGGTGCCCGCGCGCCTCAAGACCGCCGCGCCGGGCTTCGTCGCGGAGCTTCTGGGCCGCGCCGGGCTCAAGCCGGGAGGCAACGCCTGGGCCATCCACCCCGGGGGACGCAAGATCGTCGCGGAGGTCCAGTCCGCGCTGGGCCTGACCGGCTCGCAGGTGCGATCCTCGCTCGAGGTCTTGAGCTCCTGCGGCAACATGTCGAGCGGGACCATCTTCTTCGTCTTGGACCGCGAGCTGCGGCGGGGCTCGCGAAGCCCCGTCGCGGCCCTGGGATTCGGGCCGGGGCTCACCATGGAGGGAGCCGTGCTCTTCAGGCCTTGAGCGCTCGCGCCTGGCCGGACTTCGCCGCGCGCAGCCAGGCCCTCGAGCTCATCGACGCCTCCGGCCTGGATTCGGCGGAGCTGGCCGAGACTCTAAGGGAGTTGGCCTTCATCAACTCGGCCTTGGGAGGCTACGGCACGACCTTGGGCGCGCTGGAGCGCCTCATCCCGCCCGGCTGCCGGGAGTTCGACGTCCTGGACGTGGGCTCGGGGGGGGGCGACACGGCGCGGCGCATCGTGGAGTGGGCGCGCCGGCGGGGCCTGACCGCGCGCGTGCACGGCATCGACCGCGCGCCGGAGGCCGCGGCTTGCGCGCGCCGCGGCGCCGCCGGCCTGCCCGGCCTCGAATTCTCCGCCCAGGACCTCTTCGACCTGCCCCCCACGAGGAGATACGACATCGTGCACGCGGCCTTGCTCCTGCACCACCTGCCCGACGAGGCGGCGGTCAGGGCCTTGGCCAGGATGTACGAGCTCTGCCGCTGGGGGCTGGTGATCAACGACCTGCACCGGCACCCGGCCGCCTATTGCTCCATCAAGTGGCTGACGGCCCTTCTTTCGAAGAACCGCCTCATCCGTCACGACGCCCCGCTCTCGGTGCTGCGCGCTTTCCGCAGGTCGGAACTCGAGGACCTGGCGCGCCGCGCCGGCTTGCCCGCCCCCGAGATATCCTGGCGCTGGGCCTTCCGCTGGCGCATGGTCGTCCGCAGATACATCCGCTCCCAGGGCGGACCCGGGATCCTACCACCCTGACCTCGTAAAACTCCGCATTGCGGTCCAGGGCGCGGGATGAGTAGAGTATCAGCTCGGAGGCTGGACCTATGAAAGAATTGTGCGTGGGGATCCTGTTGACGTCCATCCTCGGGTGTTCATCGGCTCCGACGGGCGCAGGCCAAGCGCCGGCCGCTCGTGATGGATCATCCGGCGAGCAGATCGCGCCGGATGAGGGCGCGTTGGTCGCGGAGATAGCTGAGCTGAGCCAGGCCAGACTCAAAAAAGATGGAGCCCAGAATCAGGGGCTGATGACGCGCGACGTCCACGCCAAGCAGCATGGCTGCGTCCGCGCGACATTCACGGTGGACAAGGACGTCCCGGCGGACCTCCGCGCGGGGGTCTTCGCCGAGCCGGGGAAGGAATATGCGGCGTGGATCCGCTTTTCCAGCGGCGGTCCCAAGATCCAGGATGACAAAGCGGCCGATGCCCGCGGCATGGCCGTCAAGCTCATGGGAGTCGCCGGGGAGAAGCTCCTGGAGAGCGAAAAGGGCGCCAGGACCCAGGATTTCCTGATGCTCAACCACGACGCCTTCTTCATCAAGGACAGCAAGGACTATGTCGAGTTCTTCGAGCTGGTCGCCAAGGGCTCGAGCCCGGCCTGGTTCTTCTTCGGCCGGCTGCCTTGGCGCTGGACCGAGTTCTCCGCGGCTCTCCAGCTCGCGAGGAAGGGAAAGAAGATGGTGAGCCCGCTGTCTTCCCCTTATTTCAGCACGACCCCCTACTTGCTGGGCGAAAAGAACGTGATCAAGTTCTCCGCGCAGCCCTGCTCCGGGAGCCCGGACCCGCGGAACCACTTCGCCGGCTCGCCGGACTACCTGCGCCTGAACATGCAGAGGTCACTGGATGTCCGGGATGGGAAGCCCGCCTGCTTCCGATTCATGGTGCAGAAGCGCTCTGATCCGGAGACCATGCCGGTGGAAGACGCGCGCATCCCCTGGGACCAACGCAAGTCCGCGTTCATCCCCGTCGCGACCGTCACCATCCCCGTCCAGGAATTCTTGGGCGCAAGCCAGATGCGCTTCTGCGAGAACCTCTCGTTCACTCCCTGGCACAGCCTGCCCGCGCACCGGCCTCTGGGCAACATCAACAGGGCCAGGAAAGTGGTTTACGAGGCGGTCTCGAAGTTCCGCCACGATTACAATCACGAAGTCCGACGGGAACCGGACGCCGGCGACAACCCTTAGCGGTCACTCCGTGACCACGGTCCGGCTCTGCTCGCGCATGAACTGGGCGACGTAGTAGGGCCCCAGGCCGCCCTTGCCGCCCGAGCCCGAGCCTTTCCAGCCGGTGAAGGGCTGGCAGCCGGGCCAGGCTCCGGTGGTGGCGCCGTTGCGGCGGTTCGCGTAGAGGACCCCGAACTCGGCCTCGTCGAAGAACCGCGCCACCTCTTCTTCCTTGGCGCTGAAGATTCCGGCCGTGAGGCCGTAGTCGGCTTTGTTGCTCTCCGCCAGCGCCTGGTCCAGGCTCTCCACCTCGGCGACGGGGAGGATGGGGACGAAGTACTCGTCCAGGAATAGCCGGCTGGAGAGCGGCGCCTTGACGATGGTGGGCTGCACGAACCAGCCCTTGGCCAAAGCTCCGTCCTGGAGACGGCGGCCGCCGTGGAGGATCTCGCCGTCCCGCCTGGCCAGGTCCACGGCCCGCTCCCACGTCGTGACCGCCGCCTCGTTGATGAGCGGCCCGTAGAACACGTCCCTCCGGGTCGGATCCCCGATCTTCATGGCCTTGGTCCGGGCGATGAGCTTGGCGAGGAAGGCCTCGGCGACCTTGCGGTGCACGTAGACCCGCGAGCAGGCGCTGCATTTCTGATTCTGCATCCCCCAAGCCGACTTATACACGCCGTCGGCGGCGCTGTCGAGGTCCGCGCTGTCCATGACGATGGCCGGGCCCTTGCCGCCCAGCTCCATGAGGCAGGGCTTGACCCACTTCCGGCTGAAGCCGCGGAACATGCGCATCCCGGTCTCCTGTGAGCCCGTGAACACGATCCCGTCCACCTTGGGATGCTGCCAGAGGGCGTCGCCGATCACGGAGCCCTTGCCCGTGATGAAGTGGAACGCGTCGGCCGGCACGCCGGCCTCCCGGTAGACCTCGTAGAGGCAGAGGCCGGTCCAGGGGGTGTCGCCGGCGGGCTTGAAGACCACGGTGTTTCCCGCCGCCAAGGCGGCCGAGGTCATGCCCGAGGCCAAGGCCATGGGGAAGTTGAAGGGCGCGATGCAGACGAAGACCCCGTAGGGCCGCAGGATATCCGTGGTCCGCTCGGTCGGGGTGAGCGAGCCCATCTTCCGGATGAAGCCGCCGGCCTCCTCCATCTGCGCGGCGTAGTACTCCATGAGGTCGGCCGCTTCCTCGGCGTCGCCCAGGGCCTCCAGGCGGTTCTTGCCCACCTCCAGGCTCATGATCGCGGCGAGCTCGAACTTGCGGCGGCGCACGATGGCCGCGGCCTTGCGCATGATGGCAACGCGCGCCTGCCAGGGCGTGCGCGTCCCCCAGGCCTGCTTGGCTCCGGCGGCCGCCTCTATGGCTTGGACCGCCTGCTCGACCGTGGCGGCCGTGAACCGGCCCAGGACCATCGAGGTGTCGATGGGCGAGAGGTCCAGCAGCGGGCTCTGGCCGTTGCGCATGGGCTTGCCGCCGATGTAGATGGGGTAGTCCCGCCCGAGCCGGCCGCGCACTTCGGCGAGCGCCGAATCGAAGCGGGCATGGATGGCCTCCAGGTCCGCGGCGGACGTCGTGTAAGTCACCTTCAGGTCTTTTTCCATCACGGTGGGCATCGCCTCCTCCTGTGCTCCTTTATCTCCATTCTAGTCTAGCACCGCTCTTGAGATGAACAAAACGATATGTTTTCATATACAGAATGAATGGATTTCATCTTAACCTGAACAAGCTGGAGGTCCTGCGGGAGGCGGCGCGCAGCGGCAACTACACCGCGGCCGCCGAGCGCCTGCACCTCACCCCTTCGGCCGTGAGCCACGCCATCCGCAAGCTGGAAGCCGGCCTGGGCCGGTCTTTGGTCGAGTGGCGCGGCCGCCGGCTGGCGCTGACCGACGACGGCGAATACCTCTACCGCGTCTGCGAGCGCGTCTTCGGCGAGCTGGACGAGGCCGCAGAGCGGCTGGCGCGCTCGGAAGGCGGCATCGAGAAGGCCGTGGTGCTGGGCGCCAACGTGGAGTTCGGAAGCCACGTGCTCATCCGCAAGCTGAGGCCCCTGCTGGAGGCGCATCCCGAACTGCGCGTGGATTTCCTCTTCTCCCATGAGCTGACCCAGCCTCTGCTGCGCGATGAGATCGATCTGGCGGTGGATTGCCGTCCGCACCAGAACCCAGCGGTCGAGAGCATAAGCCTGTTCCGCGAGAAATACGCGGTGGTGGCCGCGCCGTCTTTTCTCAAGCGCAATCCGGTCTCCACGCCCCGCGACCTGGAGCGCCTGCCGGTGCTGTCGCTGGACAAGGAAGGGGCATGGTGGCGCAACATGCTGGAGGCGGTGCCGCAGGGCGGCCGGCCGGTGTTCCGCCGGGTCATCGCGGTCAACCACATCCGGGGCATGATCAACGCCGCGGCGGAGGGGCTGGGCGTGGCCTTGACGCCGAAGTACGCCGTGCTCGACGACCTGGCCCGGGGACGGCTGCGGGTCGTCTTCCCGGGGCTCAAGCTGCTGGAGGACCGCTTCTGCGTCTTTCAGAAGCGGGCCCGCGCCGGCCGCGAGAAGAACCGGCTGCTCACGCGCTTCCTGACCGGCATGACCGTGGGCGAGTTCGGCGACGCCATCGGGCGGGCCCCGCGCCGAGGTCCTTGAAAAGCGGTTTTCAAAGTCGTATGTTGGTGTCGAGCGTGAAACATCAGAGTCGGCAGGGCCATGGCCGGAGCTTCCCCATCGTGGGCATCGGGGCTTCCGCCGGCGGCTTGAAAGCCTTCGGGCAGCTGCTGAGCTCCTTGCCGCTCGATACCGGCATGGGCTTCGTGCTGTTCCCGCACCTGGCTCCCCAATACGAGAGCCATCTGGCCGAGATCCTGGCCCGGACCAGCAGGCTCCCCATCCGCACCGTGCGCGGCGGCGAGCTGGTCTTGCCCGACCAGGTCTACATCGTGCCTCCCAACCGGGAGATGTCCATAGAAGGCGGGGTCCTGCGCCTGCGCGCCAAGTCCGGACGCAGCAACCCCATCGACGGCTTTTTCGCCTCGTTGGCGAAGGATCAAGGGCCCAGGGCGATCGGGATACTCCTATCCGGGGAGGGGTCGGACGGCACGAAAGGGCTGCAAGCCATCAAGGCCGGCGGCGGAACCACTTTCGCGCAGGATGAGAAGACGGCGGCGCACCAGCGCATGCCGCAGACGGCGGCGCGCTCCGGCTGCGTGGATTTCGTGCTTCCCCCGGCGGAGATCGCCAGGAGGCTGGGGCACCGGCGGGTCAAGGCCGCGCATCCCCGTAGGGCGGGGTCTTTCCGGATGGTGTTGGCGCTCCTGCAGGCCGCCAAGGGAGTCGAGTTCGACCTCTACAAGCAGAGCATGCTGCGGCGGCGCATCCTGAGGCGCATGGCCCTGAGCCGGATCAGCCAGTTGGAGAGCTACGCCTGCGCGCTGGCAAAGGATCCCGTGGAGCTGGATGCGCTCTATCGCGACCTGCTCATCTCCGTGACCTCGTTCTTCCGCGAGCCGGACGCCTTCCGGGCCTTGAAGAGCCAGGTCTACCCCCGGCTCCTCAAGCGCGGCTCCGCCAAGCCCGTGCGCATATGGGTCCCCGGCTGCTCCACGGGCCAGGAGGCCTATTCCCATGCCATCAACCTGAGCGAGTTCCTGGACGCCAAGGCCGTGGGCCTGCCCTTCCAGATATTCGCCACGGACGTGAATGCCGCCGCGATCCGGCAAGCCCGCGCCGGTCTTTACCCCAAGGAACTCGCGGCGGAACTGGCTCCCGGACGGCTGCGGCGCTTCTTCATCGAGACGGAGGGCGGCTACCAGGTCGCGCCGGCCATCCGCGAGCGCTGCGTCTTCGCCCGGCAGAACCTGGCGCAAGACCCGTCGTTCTCCAACATGGACCTGATCAGCTGCCGCAACCTGCTGATCTACCTGGGGCCGCTCCTGCAGGAGAAGGCCCTGCGCATCTTCCATTACGCCCTCAAGCCCGGGGGCGTGCTCATGCTGGGCCGCTCGGAGACCGTGGGGGACATGTCGGAGCGGTTCTCGACCTTGGATGCCAAGCGCAAGCTTTATTCCAAGCGGGCCTCGCCGGCGCAGACGGACCTGGAGGCCGTGGTGCCGAGCCGTTTCCCGGGGACGCAATCCGTGCCGGTCTCGGAGCACGGCCCTCTGGGGGAAGGCGACTGGAGCGCGGATCCTGCCGATCCGCAGGGAGGGCTGGCGGACATCCTGCCGGCCCGGTTCCGCCCCGACGGCGTCATCGTCAACGGCGAGCTGGAGATCCTCCGGTTCATCGGGGACACCACCTCGTATCTGCGGCCGCTGCCGGGCAAGCCGGGCCTGAACCTGCGCCGGATGGCTTCCGCAGAGCTCCTTCTTGAGCTGCGGGCGGCGCTCTACATGGCGAAGAAGTCGGGGGCCTCGGTGCGCAAGACCGTGGCGCCGCCTCGCCCGGCGGGCACGCGCCCGCGAGTCCAGGTCGAAGTGGCGCCCATCAAATCCTCCGGCGGCCTTAAGGACCGCTACCTGATCCTTTTCGAGGAGGCCGCCCCGGCGGCGCCCGAGACGAAGGGCGGCGGCCGGGCCCGGACCGCGGCCCACGCCTCCCGGGTCCTGCAGCTCAAAGAGGACCTGGCCGTCTCCGACGAGCATCTCAAGTCCATCATCGCGGAGCAGGAGGCCACCAACGCGCAGCTCAAGTCCGCCAATGAGGAGCTCCTCTCCGGCAACGAGGAGCTGCAAAGCATCAACGAGGAGTTCGAGACCGCCAAGGAGGAGCTCGAGTCCACCAATGAGGAGCTCATCACCTCCAATGATGAGGTGCGGCAAGGCAACGAGGCCCTGCGCCGCAGCAACAACGACCTGACCAACCTCCTGGCCAACATCAACATCCCCATCATCCTGCTGGGGCCGGACCTGAGCATCCGCCTGCTCACCCCGGCCGCGGAGAAGGAGCTCCACATCCCCCGCGCCGAGGTCGGGCGCTCCATCCTCCACAGCCGTTTCATGTCCCACGTCCCCCATCTGGAGCGGACGCTCAGGAAAGTGATCCGGACCGCCGACGGCGAAGGGCTGCAGGTCCGCCATGACGGCCGCTGGTACCAGCTCTGGATGCGGCCTTACCGGACCGAGGTCGGCGCGGCCGACGGCGCCGTGCTCGCCTGGCTCGACATCGACGCCGGCAAGCGGACCGAGAAGGAGCTCCGGTCGCTGCATGCGCGCGTCGTGTCGGCCCAGGAGCTGGAGCGCAAGCGCCTCTCCCGCGAGCTCCATGACGGGATCGGCCAGATGCTCTCCGGCGTGAAATTCCGTCTGCAATCCTTGCCCGGGGAGAGCGGCGTCCTGCCGGACACCGCGCGCCGAAGGATCACCAGCGCGACGCAGGTCCTGGACCGCGCTGTCGCGGAGATCCGCCGGGTCTCCCAGGACATGATGCCCTCGGAGCTGGAGGACCTCGGCCTGCAGCCGGCCCTGCGGGGCCTTTGCCGCGAGTTCAACAAGCGCCTGGGCGTCCCCGTGGCGTTCCGGGGCGCGGGCGCTCCCAAGCTCGTCGAGCCCGACCTGGCGCTGACGGTCTTCCGCATCGCGCAGGAGGCGCTCCATAACGTGGGGAAGCATTCCCGCGCGACGCGGGTGGCGGTGTCGCTGTCGCGGACGGGGCGCGCGCTCAAGCTGGTCGTCAGCGACAACGGACGCGGCTGCTCGGGCGCCCGGCTGCGCATGGAGGGCCGGCGGCGGGGGGGGCTGGTCAATATCCGGGAGCGGGCCGCCTCCATCGGGGGGACCGCGGACTTCGACTCCAAGGTGGGGCAGGGGACCAGGCTCGTGGTCCGGGCTCCCTTGGACGGCGCGGGCCGGGGCCGGAGATGAACGGCCGGGCTCCGGCGCCGATCAAGGTCTTGCTGGTGGACGACCATCCCATCGTGAGGGAAGGAGTGCGCGCCTATCTGTCCCACCAGGATTCGATCGCGGTGGTCGGGGAGGCTTGCGACGGCCCGGAGGCCCTGCGCAAGGGCAAGAAGCTCTCGCCCGACGTCATCGTCCTGGATGTCAGCCTGCCGTCTTTGGACGGCGGGGAGCTGGCCAAGCGCCTGCGCCAGCTCGTGCCCAAGGCCAAGCTCCTGGCCTTCAGCATCCACGCCACCGAGGAGTATGTGGTGAGGATGGCCCGGTGCGGCGTGCACGGCTATGTGACGAAAGACGAGCCGACGCAGCATCTGCTCGACGCCATCAGGCATGTCTTCAGGGGCGGCCTGCATTTCCCTCCCGACATGAGCGACGCGCTCCTGGTCCCCGGCACCAGGCCCGCCGCGGCCGAAGGCGCTGCCGCCCTGACCGATCGGGAACGGCAGGTGCTCTCGCTGCTGGCCGAGGGCTTGGCCAACAAGGAGGTCGCGCGCAAGCTGGGCATCAGCGTCCGGACGGCGGAAACGCATCGGGAGCATCTGTCGCGCAAGCTCAAGATCGCCACGATCGCCGGCCTCACCAAGTACGCCATCCAGAACGGGCTGACTTCGCTCACCTAGCTCCCCGCGCCGGCGGCGCGCGCGGCCGATTGCGCCCAGGCCGTTAAAAGGTAGAATGACCATCGGGTCTCCCCGGACCGCCGCTGGCGGGCGGGGAAAACGCGATGCCTCTGAAATATAGATTCTTGGATGAATGGCTGCTGCGCGCCGTCCTGGGCCTGAAGGGAGTGACCCCCGAGGCGGTGGAGAGGTTCCGCCAGAAGAATGAGCCCTACCTCGGGCAGGCTTTGATCCGCGCCGGGCTGGCCACCCAGGAGGAGGTCGCGGCCATCGTGCGCAAGGCCCACGGCGTCAGCTATTGCGACCTCCAGATCGAGATGATCGACAAGATGGCGCAGAGTCTCGTGCCCGAGAGGCTCTGCCGGAAGCACCATCTGCTCCCGGTCACCTGCGACGACGAAACGATCACGGTGGCCATGGCGGATCCCACGGACCAGGCCGCCCTCGACGACGTCCAGGCCATCTCCAGCCGCCGGCCGGTCCCTTGCTACTGCCTGGCCGAACGGGTGGACAAGCTGATCGAGTCGCTTTACAGCGCGGAGACGGTCATCTTCGACCTGCTGGAGCGCCTGGACGTCCACGAGCATGTCGAGGTCGTGGGGGGGAGCGCGCAGGAATCGAAGGTGGAGGAAAGAGTCCAGCTGCCCGTCATCAGGCTCGCCGATGCCATCATCGCGAAGGCGGTGGCCATGCGCTCTTCCGACATCCACATCGAGCACGACGAGGCGGAGAGCCACGTGCGCTACCGCATCGACGGCATGCTCAAGCACGTCATGGTCCTGCCCCGGCACATCGCGGTCGGGGCGCTGGTCTCGCGCATCAAGATCATGGCGGACCTCGACATCTCGCAGCACCAGCGCCCGCAGGACGGGCGCGCCAAGCTCCGGGTCGGGGCGCACGAGGTGGGGCTGCGCGTCTCCATCCTGCCCACCAGTTTCGGCGAGAAGGTGGTCATGCGCATCATCGAGAACCGCGCGGCCGAGGTCCCTTTCCAGAAGCTCGGCTTCGAGCCGACGGTCGCCTCCCGGATGGAAACGGCCTTGAAGACGGCTCAGGGGATCTTCCTCGTCACGGGCCCGACCGGCTCGGGCAAGACCACGACGCTCTATGCCCTCATCAACAAGCTGAAATCCGAAGACACCAACATCGTCACCGTCGAGGACCCCATCGAATACCGGCTGGAAGGGATCAACCAGGTGCAGGTCCGGGAGAAGCAGGGGCTCGGCTTCGCCGCGGTCCTGCGCTCGGTGCTGCGCCAGGACCCCGACATCATCCTGGTCGGGGAGGTCCGCGACCGGGAGACCGCCGACATCGCCCTGCAAGCGGCCCTGACCGGCCACCTGGTCCTTTCCACCCTGCACACCAACGACACCGTGAGCTCGATCGGCCGGCTGGCGGACATGGGCGTGGAGCGGTTCAAGATCGCTTCCGGCCTCATCGCCATCAGCGCCCAGAGGCTCGTGCGGCGGCTCTGCCCCGACTGCAAGGCTCCGGTCAAGGCCTCTGAGTCGGACCCGGCTCTCGTAAAAGCCTTCGCGCGGCAGGGCATGAAGACGGCGTACCATAAGCCCGTGGGCTGCCCGAAGTGCGACTTCAACGGCTTCAAGGGCCGGCTGGCCCTGCTGGAGTTCCTGGAGATCACTCCCGAGCTCAAGGAACGCATCAGCGCGGGAGACGGGGAGACGGCGCTGCGCGCCCACGCCTTGGAGCGCCGGCTGCTCCACACCATGCTGGCGGACGCCTTATGGCATCTCTCCCAGGGGGACACGACGCTCGAGGAGGTCCTGCCTTACGTCCGGTTGGATCCCGGCGCGGATGCCGCCGCGAGGAAGGAGGCTTCCGTACCGGCGCCGCCGGCGGCCCAGTCTCCCGCGCAACCCAAAGAAAAAGCGGCGGGCAACCGCGTCCTGGTCGCGGACGACGACAAGGTCAGCCGCAGCATCCTCCGGAAGGTCCTCCAGGACAAGGGCTACGCGGTCGAAGAAGCGGAAGACGGCATCCAGGCGCTCGCGAAGATCGCCCAGAACCCGCCGGACCTCCTGATCCTGGACTTGAACATGCCGAACATGGACGGCCATGGCGTGATCCGCGCCCTGCGGCAGTCGCTGGGGATGCTGGGGCTCCCCATCATCATCCTGACCTGCATCGCCGACGAAGGCAGCCAGGCGGAATCCTTGAGCCTCGGCGCCGACGATTACATCGTGAAGCCCATCAAGCCCCCCCTGGTCCTGGCCCGCATCGACGCCGCCTTCAGGCGGCTGAGACTGGCCTGAAGAGCCGGCTCTGCGGCCCGTGGGGGATCCAGCGCGCCTAAGCCGTCCTGGCGCCTAGGGCGTCTTCTTCCGGGCTCCCAGCTCGTCGGACTTGGCTTCGGCCAAGGCCCGGCTCACGTCCCAGAGCCGCAGGGTCCCATCGCTGCCCGCGGAAAGCGCGCGCCCGTTGTCCGGAGAGAAGGCCACGGCGCGGACGTAGCCCGTATGGCCGGTCCAGACCTTGAGGCTTCTGCCGGCGGCCGCGTCCCACAACCGGACCGTGAAGTCCTCTCCGCCCGAGACGACCAGGCGCCCGTCGGGGCTGAAGGCAAGGGCCCGGATGGGTTTCCCATGGCCTTTCCATACTCCGCGCGGTTCTCCGGTCCGGGTGTCCCAGACCCTGATGATATTCTCCCGGCCTCCGGTCACGCCGGTCCTGCCGTCGGGGGACAAGGCTGCCGCCAGGATGATGCCGGTGATGCCTTTCAATCGGGAGAGGACCTTGCCCTTGGCCACGTCCCAGACTTCGGAGTCTCCGCCGCCGGTCAGGGCCCGTCTGCCGTCGGAAGAGAAGGCCGCGGCCGCCACGTAATCGGAGCGTCCTCCCCAGTACTCGACCTCCTGGTCCCGGGCGAAATCCCACAGCCTCAGGGTGCGGTCGCTGCATCCGGAGATGACCTGGCCGCCGTCCGGCGAGAAGGCGGCGACGTAGATGAATACGCCGTGATCGTGATAGGCCAGGACCGGCTTGCCCGTGGCGATGTCCCAGCTCCGGAAGGAGAGTTCGTCGCTGACGGAGAGGGCGGTCGCGCCGTCCGTGGAGAAGGCCACGGCCGCCACGGGAGTCTCGTGGCCGGCGAAGACCTTCAAGGTCCGGCCCTTGCCCAGGTCCCAGAGCCGGACCGTCTTGTCCTGGCTGCCGGAAAGGGCCCGGGTCCCGTCCGGGGAGAAGGCCACGCAGGTCACGTCGTCGACGTGTCCGGCTCCGGTCCAGCCGGCCGTGAACTCGTTGTCAGCCGAGGCGGGGATCGCCCAGAGCGCCGTCAAGGCTGCCAGGATGGTCCTGCGCAGGCGGGATGCCATGGTATTGGTCCTCCTTCGGAGTCCGGTCAAACCACCATATGATAGCTCATCGCAGAACGGTGCGCGCGGGCGGCGCCGCGGGCGAATCGTCCTCGATCACCGTCAGATCGATGCGTCCTAGCTCCCTTCGGTCGGAGGTCTCCACGCGCACGCGCCAGCGGCCCGCCTGGTAGCGGCTCTTGATCGTGTCGGCGCGGAATCCGCCCGCGCGCCCGCCGATGATGTCGAGCGGCATGACGTCGGACTCCCGCCAGCCGGCCGCGGGGTCCAGGAAGAGCCAGCGCACCTGCAGTCTGTCCCGGAAGCGCGCGGGGGAGAACACGCTGACGAAGCAATGGACTTTGTCGCCCGGACGGGCGAGAAAGCTCTGGTCGCCGCGCTGCCAGAACTTCCAGCGCGGGCGGGTCGTGGTCAAGGCGAAGCGGTCGCCTACGCGGCGCACGTCGTGATAGATCCCGATCGCGGAGATCGAGAGGGGCACCGGCGGGATCAGCTTGGCGAAATAGAGCCCCGCGAAGCACGCCTGCACGGCGGCGAAGGGGATGAGCACGTGCCTGCGGAGCGCGTGGGGATGGCCGGACAGGCGGCGCTGCAGCAGCCCCGCCAGCGCCCCCATGACCAGGGCGGCCGCGGCCATGGAGCCCATGAAGGGCCAGGCGCCGATCGAGCCTGCCAGCATGGGCACGAGGTAGGTGAAATACGAGATCAGGCAGAGGCTGAAGATCCCCATGCGCAGCGTGGTGCCGGAGGTTTTGAAGGGCTTGAGTTCGTTCACGGCCAGGATGGCCGCCAGGACCAGCAGGAAGACCAAGGCAGCGCCCAGCGAGGCGCTCTTGAAGTAGAACACGGTATAGATGTTGAGCAAAGTGCCCAGCATGAAATGGGTGGCGGCCTTATGATAGCGCCAAAAGGTCTGCAGCCGCAGAGGGGGAGAGAATTCGCCGTAGAGCTCCCGCAGTTCCAGGCCGGTGAAGAGCGCGCAGAGGAAGAGATATACCGCCTGGTGGATGATGTTGCGCAGGTGGTCGATGCGGCCCACGGCCAGAATGTCGAAAAGGTAGCCGGCGATGAAGAAGCCGGTCGTGCAGGCGGGCTCGTGTTCGAGGTAGAAGTCCTTGACGCGCGCCGCCAGCGGCACGGCCGCCTGCGGGGCAGGCGCAACGCTCGGCGCTTGGCCTGGATCAGCCATGCTCGATCACCACGGGAATCACGGAGGCTCCCCTCATCAGGGCGCCTTGGGCCTGCGTCCGAGCAGGATGAGCAGGACGCCGCCGGCGACGCCGCACACCCCCACCAGCGGCTCGAGATACACATGCTTGGTGTGCCGCACGCTGGCCTGGAGCGGCCCCGCGTCGATCAACTGCGTCGTCTTGGTGTACGAGATCCCCTTATTGACCAGCACGACGAGTCCGGCGATCACCAACAGCAGGCCTATGGTTCTCATTATCTATCTCCTCCGAATCTCAGTTCCGATCCCAATCGACCGCTCCGAAATGGATGTCGCCGAGCAGGTTGTAGGCGATGCCGATGGTCTCCACCAGCTGGTGCCTGGCCGCCAGGCTCGCGCTGGAGTAGCGCGCCTCCCGGCTGGTCAGCATATAATTGACACCCAGGGCATGATGTCCGAAGATCCGGACCAGGAAGGAGGCATTCATGCGGCCGATGGACTCGCTGCCGGGAGCGCGGCTGGCGCCCGTGCCGGTGATGTAATAGCCGCGCGCGGTCGTGTCGAGCATGGCGCGCGTGCCGAAGATGCAGCGCAGGGAGAGCAGGCCCTGCGGCGCGGCGCCGTAATGGAAGTCCCTCTCGTCTCCTTGAGGCGCGATGGTCCCGGCATTGCCGTAGCCGATGCCGCCCAAGCCCGTGCCTTGGAGCGCGACCTTGCGCGAGAGCCACCATTGGAAGGTGGTCCCCAGAGATGCGGCCGTGGTCGAGAACCGGAAGACCTGCGGGGATAGGTAATCGAAAGACCCGTAGAGGCCCCAGACGCCTTGATAGGCGTCTCCCGCCTCGTATTTCTGTCCGAATAAAAGGCCGCGGGTCATGATATTGGCGAAGTCGGAGCGGTTCTCGCGCAGGCCGTTCAATTCGAAGGTGAAATAGTCGAACGGCCGCAGGTAGAGGTAGCCCGGCTGGCCGGGCAGGCCGTAGGCCATGGAGAAGCCCGCGGTGAGCACGTTGCGGTTGATCGTCTCCGTGCTGTTGGGATTGCGGACCGTCGTGTTCACTCCGCCGCCGGCTTGCACCTGAGCGAAAGTCGCGGCATTGCGGCTTTTCAGGATCGGCGTGTAGCGCTCGCCGAAAAGGAGGCGGTTGAGGGCCGTGGGCGGCGAGATGAACCCGGCTCCCAGCTCGCGCCAGAACCCGGGCCGCCCGCCGCCCCCCTCGAGCACCAGATTGGCCATCCGGAAGAGGGGCTCTCCGATGAGAGGCCCGCCTGTGCCGCTGGCGACCTGGTCGTTGATGGAGGGATCGGTGGTCTCCCCGTAGGTCTCCCAGATGAAGCTGCCCGCATTGCTGTAGATCCAGCCTTCCCAGAAGTTGAGGCCGGAGGCGCGCGCGAAACCGTAGTACAGGGAACCCTGATAAGGATGCCCGAGCTGATTGACCGCGAAGTCATCCTGGTCGACCACCCAGGGGCCGTGGCGGAGATGCTGCCAGCCGGTATTCAGGGTCGAATCGTAGTCGTTCACTCCAGAAGCAAGCCGGTTATAGCCGTTCAGGGTCAATTGGAACAGCGGGATCTCCAGGGCTGGGATGAGGTAGTTCTTGCGCTTGGGCGGCTCACCCGGGAGCACGCGGTCGGGCGTGGTGGGGCCGACGTTCTTGGCGGTGTCGGTGGAGGCCTTGGTCACCGTCTCGCCGGCGGCCTTGGTGACCGAGGGCGGGATCAGGGGATCCAGGGCGGCAAGCCGCACGGGCAGGAGAAGCATGACCAGGATGGCCGGATATCTCATCATCATTTGGAATCCTCAATGAGCTTCTTTTCCTTGTCCGTAAGCGGCTTATAGCCTCGGAAATAGCGCCAGCCGTAGCCCCAGCGAAAACGGGTCGGCAGATAGGGCGTTCCGCCCGCCCGGACGCCCTGCAACATCAACTCCGCGGTTCTGGGCTCTCCGACGCCAGCGACGCAATTGCGGAGCTCGATATCCGCTTGCAAGCGCTCCGCTTTGGTCCCGCCCATCCAGTACTTGTGGTCGTGCTTTTTGCAGCAATCGAGCCATAGGTCCTTGTGCTCCGATGTCCCGTCGGGAAACAGGCTGCACCCATCGGTCGTGAAAGGCCGCAGCCGCGGCTGGGAAGCGCAGCCGGCTAAAGTCAATAAAAGGAGCAACGAAAGGATTCTCATTTACCAGGCCTTGACATAGGTGAGGCCGCCGCCGGTAGGCCCGACACTGGGGATCAAGTAGCCGAGGTGGTGGCGGGACCTTTTGGACTTGAAGTGCAGGAGATTCGGCATCAGGTACCCGGTCGCGGCTCCGACCGCGGCGCCGACGATGACATCCGAGGCGTGATGATCGTTCGAAACGATCCTCAGGACGCCGACGGCTGAAGCCGCCGTCAGCGCAGTCCCGCAGGCGGCCGCATCGCCCTTGCCGCCGTACAGGTCCAACGCGCCATGCTCGGCGCAGACCAAAGAGGCGGCGGCGAACGCGTTGGCCGCGTGTCCGCTCCAGAAGCTCCTCACGCAATGCGGGTCGTACTTGGAGTTGGAAGGGCACGCGTCGCCCTCCGGGCGGCTTCTTGGGAGCAGGTTTGATATGGACAAATTAAGGACTTCGGTGACGGCGAAGGTCTCCGCGTTGATCAGGGCCAATTGGACCGCGGTGTCCTTGTTGCCGCCGGCCCAGCCGGCGGTGACCGGGCCAT
The DNA here is from genome assembly GCA_026388095.1 of Elusimicrobiota bacterium. NCBI lineage: Bacteria > Pseudomonadati > Elusimicrobiota > Elusimicrobiota bacterium. Next base: position 112,587 of record JAPLKL010000044.1, read on the forward strand.
CGAGCATGGAGTAGCCTATCAGCGGATAGACCAAGAGGTCCGAAAGGGCGCCGGCCCTGTTCTGGCCCGCTCCGGAGCGCGCCATCAGAGTGTTCCTGGCGCCCTGGTCGAACAATATCTCGCCTTTCCAGGCGGCCGCTTTGGGAGGCGAGACGAGAAAATAATCCGCTGCGGACCCGGCCGCCGCCAGCCCGGTGATGAAATACTCCGCTCTCCTGAATCTGGGCCAGCTCTCGTCCCACGCGAATCTCTGGCCCTCGGCGGCTTGCAGAGCCGGGGCCAGGCCCAACAGCAGAGCCAGGGCCGCCTGCATCAGAAGAACACCGTCACTCCGCCGCCGCCGGGGGAGACGAACGGCGCGAAGACGTATCTGTCGGGGTGCGCGCGCCGGCGGGTCTTATAGACCGCCCGCCCGGAGATGATCCCCACGCCGGCCCCGGCCAAGACGTCCGAAAGATAATGCTTGTTGCTCTCCATGCGCGTATAGCCCACGAAGCCCGCCAACAAGCAGGCGGGGACGCCGACTTCCCAGCCCCATTGCGATGCCGCCACCGTGGCCAGGGCGAACGACGCCGAGGTGTGGCCCGACGGGAACGCGGCGAGGTCGGAGTGGTCCGGGCGCACGCGGCGCACGCTGACTTTGAGGATCTCCGTCTCGAGCCCCGCCAATGCCAGCGCTTCGAAGCCTGATAACCCGAACTCCTGAGTCGAGCGCGCGTCCAAGGACCACCCCGCGAAGTAGGTGGCGCCCATGGCGGGGATGAGGTAGAGGGGATACCCGATGACGGCCCCGAAATCGGTGGCGCGGCTGCCCAGAGGAGCATGCCTCTGCAGGGTGCCGGCGATGCGGACATCATCGAAGGTCGTCGTGCCCCCGTACCTCGCGATGCTGGCGCCGGCCCCGGCCGCCAGCAGCGTCAGAAGGCCTTCCGGCCGGCCCTGCTCTTTGAAGCCGTTCCAGAAATCCTTGGGAACCTCCCGAAGCTCGCTGAGCTCCGCGGCCGCGGCCTGCGCTGGAAGCAGAAGGAAGAGGACGAGCAGAACCGCGGCCTTCATCGCGTCCCCATTGTCCTTGTGAACTCCCACAGACCCGGGCGGCTACGCTTTTTTGATCAGGCGCGTGATCCCAACCAGGACCACGGCTCCGACAAAAGCGACGAAGATCGCCCCGATGATCCCCCCGCCGGGCCAGATCCCCAGCATGCCGAAGATCCATCCGCCCGTGATGCCTCCCAGGATGCCCAGGATGATATCGGCAAGGACGCCGTATCCTCCTCCCTTCATCACCTGTCCTGCGAGCCAGCCCGCGATGAGCCCGACGATCAGAAAATAGAACAAACCCATGATCGCTGCCTCCTTGAATCACCGATCGACTGCGAGTGCGGCCCCGACGAGGGCTCCTGGGAGGGCCCTCGTCGAGGCCATAGTGGGGCCCTGAGCCTCAGTCCATCCGCGCCAGGGTCTCCGGCAGGCGGGCGGGGTCATAGGTCCCCAGCCGGCGGCCATGGGGATCGCTGATGACGATATGGCCATCATCCAGGGTCTTGGCCTTGAGGATGATCTCTCCCCGCGCGTCGCGAGCCACCATGCCCTGCGCGCCGGGCTCAAGGATCACCGTGCCCTGGAGCCGGCCGTCGCGGAAGCTGTCGATGCGCAGGCGCTTGTCCTCGGGCGTGTAGCTCAGCACGGCCTGCTCGTCTCCGGCCTGGAGCGACTTGGTCGCCCTGGCCTGCACCGGGTTCTTTTCGCCCCAGAATTCGAGCGAATTGAAGATGATCGCGTCGCCGAGCGCGGCGACGCAGTATACCGGCATGATGACCAGGCCGAGGAACACGCCCTCATTGACCCATTTGTCGCCGATGCTGCCATTCCAGCGATAGAGCTTCTTGGTGAGGTTGAACGGCCCATAACAACCGGCCAGCCCCACGGTCAGAACCAATACGACAGGCAATGCCTTCTTCATCATCTTCATCATTGGAACCCATCATACTGATACTCCCCAGTCGCCGTCTATTCGGAGTACTACCGAGGGGCCGGGGGGATGCGCTGATGTCACCACCAAAGGGGTCGGCCGGGGCACCGGCCTCGGGCTATCCACGGTGAGCCTTGCGCCGGGTGCTCGACGCCGCCCAGGCTTAGTCGGCCTACGCGATTCTACCGCCCGCCTTGAGTATAATTACGGATAGGCAGGGGGGCGGGGAGGCAGGTACAATAAATAAGGCGCCTTGGCGCATGTCCGCTAGCAGCCCGTAGGGAGGGCAGGCTCGGACAGGAGACAAAATGAGCAGATCGCCGGAACAAAAGGGGCTGGCTGTCGCGGCGGACATCACCGTGGATTACCCTCAGGAGAGAGTGTGCGTCACCAGCCGAGACTACACGTTCCGCATCTGGGCCAGAGCGGCGGGCCGGGTGGAGATATCGATAGATGATAATGTCTGGCAGCCCTGCCGCCAGGCCGACGGCTTTTGGTGGTATGACTGGTCGGGCTATATGCCGGGCAGACACCAGGCCGTGGCCAGGATACAGCCGCAGAACGACGGCCAGAAATTCCTGTCCCGGACGATCCGCTTCCGGGTGGAGTTGTCATAAGACCTCGCCCCGATTGACGGCAGGATCATGCCTGGAAGACTGCAGCCGTTGCGCATCGGAGACCTGAAGGTCCGACTGCCCATCGTGCAGGGCGGCATGGGCGTCATGGTGTCCACCGCCGCGCTGGCTTCGGCCGTGGCGGACTGCGGGGCCGCCGGCACCATCGCGGGGGTGGCCCTGGGCTACGGCACCCCGGAGAACGAGAGCGATTACCTCGCCGCCTCGCGCAACGCCCTGCGCGAGGAGATCCGCAAGGCCAAGGCCGCCACCGACGGCGTCGTCGGCGTCAACATCCTCGGGGCGCTGACCAACTACGACGAGCTCGCGCGCACGGCGGCCCAAGCCGGGGCGGACTTCATCGCCTCCGGGGCCGGGCTGCCCCTCAGCCTGCCTCAACACGCGGAGGGGACCGAAACGCGCCTGATCCCGATCGTCTCCTCGGGCCGGGCCGCCTCCATCATCGCCCGGGGCTGGAAGAAGCGCTACGGCCGGGTCCCGGACGCCTTCATCGTGGAAGGCCCGATGGCCGGCGGGCATCTCGGCTTCCGCAAGGACGAGGTCCAAGCCCCGGTCCCGGGCGTCCTGGAAGCGCGGGTCCTGGAGGTGCTGGCCGTGGCGCGGGACTGCGCCGCTGCCCCCGTGCCCGTGATCGCGGCGGGCGGCATCTTCGACGGCAAGGACGCGGCCCGTTTCCTGGCGCTGGGGGCCTCCGGGGTGCAGATCGCCACCCGGCTGGTGGCCACTTACGAGTGCTCGGTCTCTCAGCCCTTCAAAGACTTGTATGTCTCGGCGCGGCCGGAGGATGTGGTCATCATCGACAGCCCGGTGGGCATGCCGGGACGGGCCATACGCACGCCTTTCGTGGACCGCCTGCTGCGCGGAGAGGGCGAGCCCTTCCACTGCGGCTATCAGTGCCTCAAGACCTGCGATCCGCGCACGGCGCCCTACTGCATCGCCAAGGCCCTGTTCAACGCGGTGAAGGGCGACCTTGACCACGCGGTGGTCTTCGCGGGGCTCAATGTCTCCCGGGTGCATGAGATCGTCTCCACGCGCGAGCTGCTGTCAGGTTTTGTCGCCGAGGCCGAGGCCGAGCTCGCGCGCCTGAGTTAGGAGCAAGGAGAACATGAAAAAGCGGGATACTCTGATCGGAAGGGGTGTCGGGCTGGCCGCCGTCGCCGCGGCGGGGAGCTATTTCCTCTACGGCAAGCGGGGCCCCAGGATCTTCAGGCCGATCGCGGGCTGGTCCCTGAAGATGAAAGGCGAGGTGCTCGAACAGATCGAGGGCCGCAAAGAGATCGATGAGCAGGCCTACCGCAGGCTCGTGGATGACACCGCGCGGCGCTATGGGCGGTCGCGGCGGGTCCAAGCTTCGCAATTGCAGCGCCTGACCAAGGAGCTTCAGGGCGCCTGGACTCATATCAGCAAGCGGTTGATATAAAGGGTCCCCGGAAGCCGTCCTGGTCATCGCCATGACCGCGAGGGCTGGCGCGAGACGGACGAACTGCATCTGGAATGGCGGCCGCATCAGCGCAGGCGGAACCGGAGGCTGAGCCGTCCCAGCCAGCGGCGCGCGCAGTCCAGAAGGCTCGTCTCGCCCAGGCAGATGTCGCAGGCCCCGCAGCCCGCCGGCGCCGGAGGGTCGGCCGCGCCGAAATGCCTGGAAAGCAGCAGGTGCCGGCAGCTCGCGCCCAGCCCGTAGCCGCCCATCTGGCGGAGTTGGAGGAGGAGGGCGCGGCGGCGCTGCGAGGAGAGTCCCCCGTCCTTGCGCCGCAGCCGCAGGAGCGCGGCGAGGTCCCGGACCGAGAACAGCAGGACGCACTCGGCCGGCCGGCCGTCGTGGCCCGCGCGGCCCGACTCCTGCTGGTAGCGGTCCAGCGAGCCCGGCGTGTCGGCATGGACGACGTAGCGGATGTCCGGCCGGTCTATGCCCATGCCGAAGGCGACCGTGGCGACGACGACGTCGAGCCTTCCGGCGACGAAAGCGCCGTGCACGCTCTGCCGCTCGTCGGCGGGCAGCCCCGCATGGTAGGCCGCGCAGGAGACTCCCGCCTCCTGGAGCTCTTCGGCCAGGCGCTCCACGTCTGCGCGGGTGCGCGCGTAGACGATGCCGCCCGCGCCCTCGTGGCGGCGCACGACCGCCAGGACCTGCCGGGGCCGGTCGCGCGACGGCCAGACCCGATAGACGAGGTTGGCGCGGTCGGGATGGCCGATGAGGCGCGCGGGGCCGCGCAAGGCGAGCTGGGCGCAGATGTCGTCCTGCACCGCGGGCGTCGCGGTCGCGGTCAAGGCCATGCGCGCCGCTCCGGGGCAGCGCTCCAGGACCGGAGCCAGGCGGCGGTACTCCGGCCTGAACTCGTGCCCCCAATGCGAGATGCAGTGCGCCTCATCCACCGCTATGAGGAACAGCCGGGATGAGAGGCGCGGGAGGAGGTCTCCTGCGAGGAGGCGCTCCGGGCTCAGGTAGAGGAGTTCGGTGCGCGCGCTGGCCAGGCGGCGAAGGGCCTCGCCGCGGCGCCCCTCCGGCAGGTCGGAGTGGAGCGCGTCGGCGGCCAGCCCGGCCTTGCGCGCGGCCGCCACCTGGTCGTCCATGAGGGCGATGAGCGGTGAGACCACCAGGACGAGCCCCCGCCCCAGCGCCGCCGGGAGCTGGTAGCAGAGGCTCTTGCCGCCTCCGGTCGGGAGCACCACCATGCAGTCGCGCCCGGAGAGCGCCGTTGCCACGGCCTCCCGCTGGAGGGGACGGAACGAATCGTGTCCCCAGCGGCGGAACAGGACTTCCTCCCAGGCTCCCATACTAAGAGTACGAGCGAGGGCGCGAAAAGTTCCCTTACGGAATACGGTGAAAAAAGTAGAATGTCAGGCACCATGCACAGGGTCAAGAGCGTCATCAACCTCACCGTGATCGTGGCTGCGCTGGGATATTTCGTGGACATGTTCGACCTTCTGCTGTTCCCCATAGTCCGCCAGCCGTCTTTGACCGCCTTGGGCGTGGTCGGGCAGGACCAGGTCCGGGTCGGGGCTTATCTGCTCAACTGGCAGATGTTCGGCATGCTGCTCGGCGGCATCCTTTGGGGAGTCCTGGGAGACAAGAAGGGCCGCCTCTCCACCTTGTTCGGGAGCATCACCCTGTACTCCCTGGCCAACCTGGCCAATGCCTTCGTGACGTCCATACCGCAATATGCCTTATGGCGGTTCCTGGCCGGTCTGGGCTTGGCCGGCGAGTTGGGCGCGGCCATCACCTTGGTCAGCGAGATCCTGCCCAAGGAACTGCGCGGCTACGGCACCGCGCTGGTGGCCGCGGTGGGCGTGTTCGGCACCGTGACCGCGGCCCTGGTGGGCAAGTACCTGACCTGGCAGCAGGCTTTCCTCGTGGGCGGCGGGCTGGGATTGGCCCTGCTCTGCCTGCGCGCCGGCATCCGGGAAAGCTTCATGTTCCAGAACCTGTCCTATGCCCACGTCAAGAAAGGCAACTTCCTGAGCCTGTTCACGCACTGGGACCGCCTGGGCCGCTACCTGCGCTGCACCTTGATCGGACTGCCCATGTGGTTCGTGGTCGGGATTCTGGTCATATTCATCCCGGAGTTCGCTCCCAGCCTGGAGGTCTCCGGCCGGCTCGACCCGGCCATCGCCGTGGCCTGCTGCTACAGCGGGATAACCATCGGCAGCCTGGCCTCCGGCTTCCTGAGCCAGATCTGGGGCACCCGCACCAAGGTGGTGGGCCTGTTCATGGGCATGGCCTTCCTGGGCACGGCCGCCTATCTGCTGGGGCGCGGGTTCACCCCGCTGACCATGTACGTCATCGTGTCCTGGCTGGGCCTGGCTTCGGGCTATTGGGCCGTGTTCGTGACCATGGCCGCGGAGCAGTTCGGCACCAACCTGCGCGCCACCGTGGCCACGACCGTGCCCAATTTCGTGCGGGGCTCGGTGGTCCTCATCACCAACGGCTTCCTCATCCTCAAGGCCCCGCTGGGCATGCTCGGCAGCGCCTGGGCCGTGGGCCTGACCTGCTTCGCTTTGGCTTCGGTCAGCCTGCTCGGGCTCAAGGATACCCACGGCCGCGACCTCAATTTCGTGGAATGAGCGCCTCCTATGAAAATGACCCCATCCGCGCTATTGACTGTCAGCCTCCTCCTGTCCGGGAGCGCCGCCTCGGCATCCCCCAAGGCCGAGAAGACGGCCCTGACCCGAGCCATCGCCGCCGCTCTTGTCGACGCCGGCGCGCGGGTCGTCACCAATGTCCCGGCCACCGGCGTCACCGAGGTGTTCGACGCCTTCTGCGACCTATCGGGACAGCCGAAGACCTACTCCTACAACGAGGAAGTGGCCTATACCGTGGCGCATGGCGCGGCCATCGGCGGGGTGCGGTCGGCGGCGGTCCTCAAGTCGCACGGCTTCGCCAAGGCCGCCAACAGCGTCATCGACTCCCTCACCGCGGGGAACACGGCCGGCTTCGTGGTGCTGGTGTTCAACGACGAGTCCGGCGAGCATTCCGACACCGACTTCGACACCTTGCCCTTCGTGCGCGGCACCAAGCTCCCTGTGGTCGTCCCCAAGCCCGGCGCGGCCTATGAGGACGTCCTGCAGGCTTTCCGGACCTCCGAGAGGCTCCGGGTCCCGGTCGCCGTGGTCCTGGACTCAAATGACCTCGCCAAGGAGGTGAGCGTGGCGCGCCGGCGGCTGCCCGCCCCGGCCGCCGCTTATCGGCGCGACGTGTACCAGTATCTCCTGTTTCCCTTGCTCGCGCCGTATCAGCAGAAGATGCTGGAGGCGCGGCTGGCCGGCAAGCCTTTAACGGGCGAGAAGCCCCGGCTTCCCATCATCCCGGACCAGCTCTCACCGCAGTTCCAGGCCACCGCCAGGAGCTATGTGCCGGTCTTCGAGGCGTTCAAGAAGGTCAAAGGCGCCGACGCCGTGACCGCCGGGGACACCGGGACGTCCACCGCCTTCGCCTTCCCTCCTTTCGACTGCATCGATATGGCGACCTATTACGGCGGCAGTATACCCTTGGCGATCGGCCTCTACCTGTCGGGGAAGACCAACGCCTGGGCCGTCACCGGGGATTACGCTTTCGTGGCCGCGGGCCATATGGGGCTGATCGAAGCCGTGCAGCGCGGGATCCCGCTGAAGGTCCTGATCCTCCATAACGGATTCGCGGCGGCCACCGGCGGCCAGCGCATCATGCCGGACGTGTTCGAGAGGCTGCTCAGCGGATATAAAGACCACATCCGCTACATCAAGCATGCCGAAGCGGACGCGGACGCGGCGCGCAAGGTCCTCGCCGAAGCCAAGGCCTCGGGCCGCCTTGAGATCATCGTCGCCGAAGTGCCCTGACCGCGGCATCCGCCCTGGGCAGGAAGCCCGGGGACGTCATGGACAAGAGGGCCGCCGCCTCGGTCCGCAGGGGCCCAGGCGCGCCTGCCAGGGCCTCCAGGATGCGGCCCTCCAGGCCGACCAGATAGCCGGGGACTCCCGCGATGGCGAAGCGCGCGGCGACGCGGACCCTGTCTTGCGGGTGGCCGAGCAGGAGCCAAAGATTGTCCAGGGCTCCGTCGTAGAGCTCCCGCTCCTCCGGGGAGAGCTTCTGGAGCGTGGCGAGGGCTTCCTCCCGGCTGCGGGCGTCGAGGCGGGAGTCCGCCCACTTGCCCCAGGCGGTCCCGAGCAGGGCGGGGCCCAAGGTCTGGCGGTAGTATTCCGCGACGAACACCAGGGCCGCGTCCGCGGGGGCGTCGGCGCGGCGGACGGCCTCGGCCACGCTCCGCGGCCAGGCCAGGTGGTATTGCGCGGACTCGCCGCTCGGCAGCAGGGCTAGCAGCGCCAGGTAGCGGTCGTGCTGGCTGGCCTCGTCCTGGCCGCCCGCAGCGGCGGCTGCGAGCAGCCTGCGGTGCACCAGGGGAAGCTCCGACGGGTAGGTCCGGGCCTTGAGGAGGTTCATGAGCCCGAGACGGTGGACGCTCCGCCCGCCGTCGAAAAGACCCTCGCTGAGCAGGCGGTCCAGCGCGGGGCTGAAGAGGATGTGATCCGGCCGGGGGGGGCGGTTGCGGATCTCCTCGAACCGCGCTTTCGCCCAGAAGGGCCTGGGCATGCCCTCCGCCCGGGAGCGGGCCATGCTGTTGATGGACTCGAGCTTGCTCTCCGGGTAGATGGGATCGAGGCCCCAACGTTCGCAGAGCGACTCCAAGTCGGAGAGGGCCCTCTCCTGCCGGCCGGGGGTCAAGGGGTCGTTCTTGAGCAGGGCCTGCCGCACCAGCCCGGCTAGGCGCCGCTCGGCCTCGGCCCGGGGAGTCTTGGGGTCCGCGATCAAGGCGAAATCGTCGGTCTTGGGCGCCGGCGCCGGGCTTGGCGCAGGCGCGGGCGACGGCCCGCCCAAGAGCCCGGCCGCTTCCCACGCCACAGCCGCGTCCGGATGCCGGCGCAGGGCAGCGAGGGCCGCGGTCATGCCCGGCGGCAGGTCCGCGAAGTCATGGTAGCGGGTGGAGACGAGGCGCATGAAATCGTGGGCCTTGACCGGGTCGTCGTCCGCCAGGGCCTGCCGGCCAAGCTCCGCGAGTCCGGCTTCGTCGATCCGGTTGAAGGAGCGCACCGCGTCCATGACGAGCTTGGCCACGGAGCGGCCCGCCACGGCCGGGGCGGGCCAGAGCCTGGCGAAGACCTGCACGTTCTGCCAGCCCTCCTGGAGGCCGTAGACCTCGAGCAAGGTCCGCAGGATTCCTTCGTCGCAGGCGGCTCCTTCCTCGGCGCGGCCGGAGTTGAGCTCGTTGAGCAGTCCCATGAAGGAGCCGAAAGATCCGTGCGATTGCGAGCGCGGCAAGCCCAGGATGGCTTCGGGACGCTCGCGTCCGGGGCCGTCGATCCGGTAGGGCACGGCGTAGCCTTTCTTCTCGATCCATCGGCGCAGGGTGGCCTGGAAGCGCTCGAAGCGCGCGTGTTCTCCCTCATGGGTCAGCGCCCGGACGCCCACCAAGCCGGGCATCACGAAGCCCAACTGGTCGGCGCTCGGGTCGTAGTAGGCGATGGAGCCCTGAGCCTCGTCTGAGACGATGCCGATGCCCCGGCCCGCGAGGAAGCGCAGGACCCGCTGGAAGCGCTTGGCCAGAGCGGAATCCTTGAGGGTCCGGGCCGCCTCGACGATGCCGCGGGCGAGATGGAAGCCGAAGCCGTCTCCGACCAGGAGCGTGTCGCCGTCCCGGGCGACCCTCCGGCCGAGGCTCGCGGCCGTTTGCGTCACGAGGGCGAGCTCCCCGGCCGTGAGGCCCCGCGCGGAGAGGACCTGGGTGGTGTGGCGGCGCTCGGGAAGGAGATTGTCGTAGATCCTCCAGGCGCGGTCCTTCTGGGCGGCGCGGCCGGGGCTCCGGAGCATGACCAGGCCGGCCATGCGCTCCTCCGGCTGCTCCGAGCCGAGAAGGTCCTTCCAGAAGGCGAGGCCATCGGCGACCTCGTAGACGTCGAAGCCCTCATGCTTCTCCACGCGGTAGGAGTGCTTTTGCAGGTTCCCGAGGAAATGTCTCTTGAGGACCTCGGGCAAAGACGCGGCGAAGCCCGCCACCTCCGCCAGGGCGTCCGTCGTGCGCCGGCGCGCCTCCTCGCCGCCCGCGCCTTCCGGCAGCCAGAGGCCGGGGTGTTCGCCAGCGTAGATCCGGCTGATCCGGCTGAAGTCATTGGGCGTGAAGGCCGCGAGCATGAGCGAGCGTTCCTCTTGCGAGGCCAACTTCCCGAGCCTCTCCTCCAGCCGGTCCGCCGCGGCGCCGTCCAGGGCGCCCACCGCGAAGGTGCCGGGGCCCACCGCGATCCTGGCGGGAAGGACGGGAGCCTCTTCGGGGAGCACCGAGGATTTGTCGTAGGCGGCGTCGAGGCAGCGGCCGCCGTCCTCCCGGGTCCGGGCGGCCAGGCTCTCCAGGGACTCGACAGTGGACGCGCGCTCGCGCCCGGCCTCCGGCGTCCGGGGAACGGGGGCGACGGGCTCCGGCGCCAAGATCGCCGGCGGGGCCAGGACCGGGATCGGGACCGGGGTCGCGACCGGGATGGCAGAAGGTCGCAGGGAAGGCGCCAGGAGCGTGGGATCGAGCAATGGCGACCATGGGCCCGCATGGAGAGCACCGGTCAGACGCAGGGCCGGGACCGGCTGCGCGAAAGTCGCGGGCAGAAAAGCCCGTCGCAACGGGATCGAGACGCCGCGAGGAGAAGCCGCGGCAGGGCCGGTCAGCAGGAGCGCGAGAAGGACGGCCCGCGAAGCAGGCCCCCCGTATCGGGGCGACGCCGTGGAGCGCACGTATATATTGAATCACGCGCCCGCGCCCGCGCCTAGAGACTTTGGTCCCAGCTTTCAGCCGCCAATCGGTCCCTGCGGGCGGGCCCGAGGGCTTTGCTCATCGCGGCGGGGCGTTGTAGTAATCGACGGTGAATATCTCGGCGAAGGAATCCGGCGGTCCGTCCGCTGACACCGTCAGGGTGAAGTCATGGTTGGCGGCGACCTCGCGCGCGAAAGGGTTGAGCCAGGGGCTCAAGTCGATTTGAATCGGAGCGGTCCCTGACGCCAGGATAGGGGAGAACTTCCGGTCGTTGACGGCGAAGCGCAGGCTGGTGATCCCCCGGGGATAGACGACGAGTTTGGTCTTGCCGGTGCGGCTGAAAAAGCGCAGAGAGAATCCGCGGTGATCGGGATCGATGATCGCGACGCGGTTCCACAGCGGTTCGCGTTCCTGATAGCGGGTGTCGCTCGCCGGCGGGAGGGCCAGCGCCCGCAGCCTGGCCAGGTACGATCGGGGGTCTTTCAAGTCGACATGGTCCAGGGAAAAGAGGGAGAACCCCTTGAGGTCCTGTTCCCTGGAAAAGAGAAGTTGTCGGGCGGCGGCCTCAGGGGACAGAAGAGGCATATACAAGCCTAGGACGATGCGGCGGCTATCGGCGGTCTCGCGCGCGTTGATGACGCTTTGCCAGTTCTGGGTCGGGTCCTTGAAATAAGACATCAGGACCGCGAAATCGAGCAGATTCGATTGCAGCCAGCCGCGATAGCCGGTGAAGTTCCGCCCATAACCGAGGTTCCAGGCCGCCAGGACGGCGGCGGACACCGCCGCGGCCGGACGTGCCCGCTTGATCTCCTCGCGACAGGATCCCAGCACGGCAGTGATCTGTTTGAGACGCCACTCGTCCCATTCCTGGGTATGCTCGGCCGGCTGGCGGCCGGTCTCCTCCTGGAATCGTCGGATGGAGACCGGATCGTAGCCCGCGCCCGGCGTGCGCGGCCCCATGTGGGCCGGGTAACGGGCGAAGTCGTAGTGGATGCCGTCGACCGCGTAGCGCCGCGAGAGCTCTGCGATGACCTGGACCAGGTGTCGTTGGGCATCGGGATGATTCCAGTTGATCCAGTAGTTCTCCTCGACGTAGCCGGGCTGGGGGTCTTTCGGGTCCGGGAAAGAGGGCTTCCCTGCGGCGTCGCGCATGATCCAATCCGGATGGGCGTTGAAGATGTGCCGCGGATCGACCGGCAAGGTGGTGCTGCTGCGCCAGACGACTCCCAGGTTCACCCAGGCGTGGACCTGAAAGCCCTTTTTATGGCCTTTACGCAGAGCATAAGCCAAGGGATCGAAGTCGTCCGGTTGTCCGCTCAGAGTCTCGGCGCGGGGCACGAAGTCGGAGTGGTAGTAGGCGTCGCCGTTGACCCTCGCCTGCACGAATAACGTGTTGAGTCCGGCGGCCTGGGCCAGATCCATGGCGTCGTCGATGGCTGCCGTGGAGACCATCTGGCGCCAGCCCACGATCCAGCCGGCGCGCATCTCGTTCTGTTCGTTGAACGTCGCCGGAGGGTCCGGGGCGACGGCGATGGCGGCGAGGCCCGTGCCCAGAGGCGCGTCGGCCAGCGCGCGTTTTGCCGGCTGGGAGGCGCAGCCCGCGAGGGATAGCGCGGCCAATCCCGTCAGGCAGCAGCGGCTGTCGCGCCAGCGCATAGCGCATTGTATATCTTTCCCGGGCAGGCCTAAGGCCTGGGTGCGCTTCGTCCGGGATGACATGGCCTGTCGGAACGTTGTTATAATCTCCTCCGATGCGCCGCCATCTCGTCAGAAGAGGGAAGTCCGTGCTGTGCCTTCTCTGCGCCATCGCATTCTCCCCGGGCCAGGCGGCGGCCCGAGCCGATCCCCGGCACTTGAACCGCTACATCTACGAGGATACCCGGCGCTTGGTGGCGCTGGTGGAGGACGCGGCGGACCTCCTGGAGCGCGAGGGCAGCGGAGCTTTCGCGGAGCTGGGCCGCAAGGGCTCGCGCTGGTTCGACGACGAGCGCTACTTCTTCGTGTACGACCGCGACGGCAACTGCGTCTTCCATGCCCAGGAGCCCCACTTGGTCGGGGAGAACCTCATGGACCTCAAGGACATGGACGGCAAGCCCGTGATACGGATGATCACGGACGTGGCCAGGCAGCCCGGGGACCGCGCCAGCGGATGGGTCTTCTACCTCTGGGAGGACCGCGTCCAGATGAGCCCTTCCGCGAAGGGCGCCTATGTGCGCAAGGTGAACGGCCCGGACGGCAAGGTCTACGCCATAGGCAGCGGTCTGTACAATCTGAAGATGGAAAAGGAGTTCGTGCGGGAGCGCGTGACGATGGCCGCGGAGCTGCTGCGGACCAAGGGCAAAGACCGCGCTTTCGCGGAGTTCCGCGACCCCGGCGCGCCTTTCGCCTTCCTGGATACCTTCATCTTCGTCATGCGCATGGATGGCCGGTCGCTGCTGGATCCCGCGATCCTCGTCCACGCGGGGCGGGACCTCAGCGGCTTCCAGGATGCGATGGGCCGCTACGTGGTCCGGGAGATGCTGGAAAAACTGGCCCAGGGGGAGGAGGCCTGGGTCCAGTATCTGTGGCCCAAGCCCGGCGCGTCTTTGCCGTCGCGCAAGGTCGCCTACGTGCGCAAGGTCCGGGTCGGCGGCGAGGATCTCGTGGTGGGCGCCGATTTTTTCATGGCCACGCCCATCTGGATGAGGCTCTGATGGCGAGGAAGCCGGCGAGCCTGATCTACGGCGTGGAGGAGAGGCCGCCTGGCTGGGAGCTTGGTCTCCTGGCGGTCCAGCACATCTTCCTCATGTCGAGCACCTTGGTCCTGCCCGTGGTCCTGGTCCGGGAGATCGGCGGCTCCTTCGGCCAGGTCCAGGCCGTGGTGGCCTTGACCATGATCGCCTGCGGCCTGGGCACCATCCTGCAGGCCCTGCGCTGGCGGGGCCTGGGCTCGGGTTTCCTGTGCCCCAATCTCTGCGGGCCGAATTTCTTCGCCGCCTCCATGTCGGCGGCGTGGCTGGGCGGCCTGCCCCTCATGCGCGGCATGACCATCGTCGCCGGCCTGATGGAAGCCGTGTTCGCGCGGCTGGTGCATCGCCTGAAGTTCCTGTTCCCGCCGGAGATCACGGGCCTGGTGGTGCTCATGGTGGCCGTGAGCCTCGTGCCCATCGGCACGTCCAAGTTCCTGGGCGTCAATTTCACGGGCGAGCCCATCCAGGGCGCCAACCTCCTCGTCGCGGCCCTCACTTTGGCCGTCATGGTCGGCGTCAACGTGTGGGGGAAAGGCAAGCTCAAGCTCTACAGCGTGCTCTTCGGCATGGCGACCGGCTACACGCTCTCCATCGCGGCCGGCCTGACCGGCGCCGAGCAGCTCCGCGAGGTGGCGGCGGCGCCCTGGCTGGCCCTGCCGCGCCTGGAAGGGATGACGGAGCTCTCTTTCCGCTGGTCGCTGGCGCCGACCTTCTGCATCGTCTCCATATGCGGCGCGCTCAAGTCCTTCGGCAACCTCATCATGTGCGAGATGGTCAACGACGAGGACTGGCGCGAGCCGGATGTGCGCCGCATCGGCGACGGCCTGCTGGCGGACGCGGCCTGCGTCACGGTCTCGGGGCTCATCGGAGGGATGGCCTCGGACACCTCGGCCTCCAACGTGGCCCTGAGCCGGGCCTCCGGCGCCACGAGCCGATGGATCGGATTCGCGGCCGGCGCCCTTTTCATCGCCCTGGGCTTCTCGCCCAAGCTCAGCGCCGTGCTCTCCATCATGCCCATGCCGGTGATGGGCGCCATCCTGGTCTTCGTGACCAGTTTCATGATCCTCTCCGGCCTGCAGATCATCCTGTCTTCCGGGGCGGACACGCGCCGGACTTTCGTGATCGGAATCGCGATCATCGCGGGGTTGAGCCTCGACGCCATGCCCGAGCTTTACGCTGGCGTCCCGCGCTGGATCAAGCCGCTGTTCGATTCTCCCTTGACGCTGAGCACGGTCCTGGCCGTCTCCTTGAACCAGGTCCTGAGCCTGGGCGCGAAGAGCGAGGAGCCCGCGCGGGGCAGCGCGCAGCGCGAGGAATGAATCCTACTTCGCCCCGATCGGCGGCCGCTGCGGGGGCTTGACGGAGAACGGCAGGGAGCGCGCTGGCGCGACGCCGGCGGGCATCCTCTCGTAGACGCTGATCTGGCAGGCCATCCACATGCAGGGCGGGCGCAGCGCGCGGAAGGCCGCCTCCAGGCGTCCGGTCCGGGGGCGGGAATAGGCATAGCGCCGCTCGGCCAGCCTGCGCACCCAGTAGCGCTTGGGCTGCTCGTTGACGTGGTGGAGGCCGCCCTGCTTCGGGCGGGCCGCGGAGAGGAGGATGGTGCCGCTGAAACGGATCAGGTTGTCCAGGAACACGCCGCACAGCGGCTCGGGGATGTGTTCGGCCACCTCGAGGCAGAGGACGAGGTCGAATGCGCCCCAGATGTTCTCGAAGGGCTCGGTCAGGTCCTGCTTGTGGATCCGGGCCGGGAATGACTGGTCGGGGGGCGGGAGCACTCCATCGATGGAGAGGACATCCACGCCGCGCGAGGCGAACAGGTGGCTGAAGACGCCGCCCCCGCAGCCGAGGTCCGCGATCCGTCCGGGATGGAACTGACGGTCGATCTCATCCGTGATGATCTGCGCCGAGCGGACATAGTCCGAGTTCTCAGGGCCCCACTCCTTGAAGAAGGCCGCATCGTATATCCGAGCCAGATCGGGCATCATACGGGTAGAGTATAGACAAAGTCGGCGGCCAGGCGCTCGCCGGGGCGCCGGCCGAAAATCACGAAGCCCTCCGCGCGGGAAGGCTTCTCAGGGGACTGGCGGCCCAGTCTGGGTAAAAGGTCGAACTCACCGGATGGCCTTCGCCTGGGTGGAATAAACGATATTTTGTGGTTCTTGCCGTGACTCCACGAACAAACCCGTTGGCTGCGATGGGGATGAAGGGGAACCTCGGATTCCCGCCACTATCTCTAAGCGTCGTAGCTTGGGTCTATGTTATGATGGCTCGATGGGATATATCCCCGGCCGACCAGGAGCTGCAGCGCAGGGAGGGGCGACGGGGAGGCTTCTCACGGTCTTCGCCGCGGCTCTTCTGGCCCTGCCAGGCTGCTCCGGACCGCCGC
Organism: Elusimicrobiota bacterium; assembly: GCA_026388095.1. Taxonomy (NCBI): domain Bacteria; kingdom Pseudomonadati; phylum Elusimicrobiota; species Elusimicrobiota bacterium. The sequence goes on from JAPLKL010000044.1 coordinate 128,579, forward strand.
TCATGGTCGGACGGCCGGGCGCGCTTCTGCCCGAGCCCGCGCCCAACATGGCTTTCGCGGCGATCGAAGGTGACCCGAGCGAGCCCACCTTCTGCGTGGCCAGCGTCTCGGGCCCGATCGATCTGGAATTCTATCTAGTCGAGACAGGGAGGTTCCGGGACCTGCGGCTGCGGTCGCAGGATCGTTCCGGCTGCGCCGTGTTCCTCCACGTCGGGGTGGACGGAGGGAGCACCTTCGCGAACGGTTGGATCAAGGCGCACTCCGCCTTTACGGGCGAACAGTTTTGGGAAGCGCGGGGCAAAGGCGGCTTCGGCCGCTCTGTCTTTCCCGAGCTGATCAGGGCCCTGAGGCTGGCCTTCCAGCCCGGACGCCCGGCTTTTGAGCAACTGGCGCAGAGCAAGGCCAAAGGCCAAAGTCAGGTCGCCTCCGCTCCCGCCGCTGCGCCGGCCGCGGCGGAGATCGTATCGGACGTCGACCAGGCGCCGTCCACCGCGAGGGTCCGGATCAAGGGCCACGCCGTCATCATCGGCGTCTCGCGGTACCGCCAGGCCCTGCCGCGCGCCGACTTCGCCGACCGGGACGCCCAGGCGATGGCTCGGTATGCCAAAGGTGTCCTCGGGTATCCGGACGCGAACGTGGCGGTGCTCGTCGACGACGGCGCCTCGAAGAGCGACTTCGAGAAGTACCTGGAGCGCTGGCTTCCCAACCGGGTCGAAGCGGACGACGAGGTGTTCGTCTATTTCTCCGGCCACGGCGCGCCCAAGCCCAGCACCGGCGACGCCTACCTCGTCCCGTTCGATGGGGACCCGACTTATCTCGACGAGACGGGCTACTCGCTCAAGCGGCTCTATGCCGCGCTCGCCAAGCTCCCGGCGAAGCGGACGACCGTGGTCCTGGATTCATGCTTCAGCGGCGCCGGCGGCCGTTCGGTCATCGCGCAGGGGACGCGGCCGCTGGTCACCGTCAAATTGTCCTCGGTCCCGGAGCGGATCACCGTGATCTCCGCCGGCGCGGCGGAGCAGGTCAGCAATTCCTTCCGGCAGCAGGGCCACGGCCTGTTCACCTATTTCTTCCTGAAGGGCTTGCAGGAGAAGGGCGCCGACCTCAAGGAGGTCTTCGCGTACCTCAAGCCCGAGGTCACCAGGGTCGCGCGGCAGGAGTACAATGCCGACCAGGAGCCGCAGTGGCGGGAAGGCCGATAGCCGCGGCTTTCCTCCTGCCGTTGCAATCCGTGCATTTGATTGGATAAGCATTGAAAATGCGCCCCAGACACGCTGGCAAACCTCGTACACGACGGCTCGCCGCTTGCACAACTCTCGCCGCAGCTCTTCTTTCCGCAGCGCCCCGCGGCGCCGCGGCGCAGGCCTCCGATTGGTGGTCGGCCTGCACGGAGGAGCGGCAGAGGTTCTGCGGGAACGTGGAGCCGGGCGGAGGCCGGGTCATGATATGTCTCGACGGGCACGAATCCGAGCTCTCCGCCGCCTGCCGCAGCGCGAGGACAGTGCCCGGCGCAAGCCACATCCACCCGGCTCCCGCAGCCCCGCCCGCTGCGGAGCAGCCGCCGGCAGCACCCGCCGCCAAATCGGCCGCCGTCGTCTCCGGGCCGATGGCCGCTCGCCGCGCCCAGGTCCTGGCCTATATCGCCGGCCTGCCCAAGAGGGCGAATAAGAAGGTCCTCTCAGGACAGCATGCCGGGGATTCTCAGCCGGCTCAAAATCCATTCTGCGCGCAGTCCGGTTACGCGAAATTCATCGACGCCCTGGCGGCCTCCACGGGCAAGCGCGTCGCCATAGCGGGAGGAGCCTATGACGCGCTCATGCCTTCTCCGGCGCCGCTGCGCCGCCTGCTCGCGGTCAATGCGGTCATGAAGGCGCACTGGGACCGGGGCGGCTTGGTGGAGCTAGGCGTCGCCGCCCACAATCCCTGGACCGGGGGGCCGGCCAACGACCCCAAGTTGAACGGACATCGCCTCGTCGAGGCGGTCACACCCGGCACTGCCGCCAACAAGGCCTGGATGCGGCAGCTCGACGACTTCGCGGCCGCTCTGGCCGATCTGCAGGACTCCGGCGTCGTCGTGCTTTGGCGTCCCTTCCCTGAGTTCAACGGCGACTGGTTCTGGTGGGGGGCCGCGCCGGACGGCGCAGATTACGTCGCCCTGTGGCGGCATATGCACGACTACCTCGTCGGAACCAAGAAGCTCGACAACCTGATCTGGGTCTGGGCCGCCACGCGCGAAGCGGGCCCCTGGGTCCAGCCGATCGACAAATATTATCCGGGCGACGCCTATGTCGACATCGTGGGCATCGACATCTACAACGACACGCTCGACGGAGCCGCCGTCAAGGCCTACCGGGAGCTGTCGCGCCATGGCAAGCCCTTCGCCCTGGCCGAATACGGCCCCGACAACAAGACGACGACCAAGACCGGCGCGCTGGACCTGACCACGCTGATAAGCCAGATCAAGGCGGTCATGCCGGATGTGGTCTACTTCAAGACCTGGGCCGACTATACAGGCCCCGCCGGGAACATGTACTGGTCGCTCCTATCGAACCAGAAGGCGGCAGAGTTGTTGTCGGATCCCTGGGTGGCCAACGCGGACGATCTGCCGAGATTCGGACGAGCTCTCCAGCGGCCCGGTCCCTGAAAGAAAGAACCGGAAGCGCGGGCGTCGCGATTCCGGTTTTGCTATGCGGTCTTGTCTTCGAAGCTGGCGGCCCAGTCTGGTCAAAAAATGGAACTCACCGGGCGGCCTTCACCTGGGCGGAATGAATTCCACAACGCGCTATTCCCAGCAGAAACGCAGCAAGTGCGTTTTTTGGAGGTGGAATATAATGTCGTTGCAGATTCACATTCGGCATGATCCGGATTGCTTCAGATGCCACCTGGCGCCGCGGGCGTAGCCTTGGCAGGCCATTAGTCCGAGCCGGCGAAGGTGGTTAAGGTCATCTCTGAGGGCTCTTGCAGTGGCAGCCGATTCTAAGAGGGGTAGGAACGAGTATCTATTCGCAGACCGGGATTTGGCCGGCATTCTGCTCAGGAAGAATGGGCACAAGCGCGCTCTTGGAGTGAGGCCATGCCGACCCCGATCTGCCGGGCGCCTGGGAGGTCTCGCGGGTGCGACACCCAATGCCATCGCTCAGGCCTGATTACAATTTGGTAGGACAGCCTACTAATCTGTTGAAAGGAATCGGTTTTTCTGTTAAACTAACTGGAACCCCATGAAACTATTCCTGAGGCCGATGACCCAGCTGCTTTTGCACCGCCTGCGGGAGCCGCAGAAGCTCTTGCAGATCCTTATCGGTCCCCGCCAGGTAGGTAAGACGACAGCTATCGATCAAGTGACCAAGTCGCTGCGCCGCAAGGGCTTTGCAACGATTTCGGTCAATGCTGATGCGCTCGCCTCGCCGCCCAAGGCCTGGATTGCCGAGCATTGGGCAAAGGCGAATGCCCTGGCGAAGTCCGACAAGCCTGTCGTGTTGGCCTTTGACGAGCTCCAGAAGATCCCTGGCTGGAGCGAGATCGTTAAGAAGGAGTTTGATGCGAATCAGAAATCGAAGCCGGCAAGAAGGCCGCGGGTCGTGATTTCGGGTTCGTCGGCACTCATGGTGGAGCGGGGTCTGACCGAGAGCCTGGCCGGGCGGTTCGAGCTAATCCGCTTCCCCCATTGGGGGCTCGATGAGGAATCGCGCGCTTTTAAAGTCGGCCTGGATCGGTATATTGCGCTCGGCGGTTATCCCCGATTGAGAGAATTTGCTGGCGACAGCGACCGGTTCCTCGAGTACGTCCGCGATTCAATCATCGAATCGGTGATCAGCAAGGACATTCTCTTGCTGCATCCTGTCGAGAAGCCGGTTCTGCTGCGGCGGCTCTTCGAATTCGCCTGCCATCATCCGGCAGAGATCGTTTCGCTTCAGAAAATGTTGGGCCAGTTGACCGACCAAGGCAACGTCACGACGATTGCGAGCTACTTGGATTTGCTGGCGAAGGCCTTCTTGATCGTCCCGCTCCAAAAGTACAGCCCGGAAATCCTGCGCGTGAGATCCTCGAGCCCGAAGTTGATCGTCTCGGCGCAGGCGCTCATCGCCGCCGTGCAAGGGCCGACGCCCCAAGAGCTGATCAAGAACCGAGCGCTCTATGGCCGGTGGGCAGAGAACGCGGTCGGCGCGCACCTGTTGCAGGCGGGCTTTGAAGTCTTCTATTGGCGAGAAAGAGACGAGGAAATCGATTTTGTCACCAGGCGCCGCGGCGTCATCTGCGCCATCGAGGTGACTGCATCTCAAAAGAAGCGATCAGGCCGAGCGCTGCAGCAATTGGCGAAGAAGATCGGCGTGTCGAAGACCTTGGTCATAGGGCCAGGCGGGATTGAGCTCGGCGATTTTCTTAAGACAGATCCTGCCGGCATCCTCATCTGATAAGGCACCAAGCCACGGGAACGAAAAAACCGGAAGCGCTTTTCAGCGCTTCCGGTTTTTTCGTTCTGAGTATATTCCGCGGAAGATAATGGCGGGGTCGACGGGATTTGAACCCGCGGTCTCTGCCTTGACAGGGCAGCGTGTTAAACCAGGCTACACCACGACCCCAGAAATCCGAGCCACAACTATATCAAAATTCGGCGGGCTTGGGAAAAGGCCCTCGCGGATGCTAAGATAGTCGGGTCCTATGGGAGGGAACATGAAGAGGTCCATGCTGCTGGCTTCAGCCTTCGTCTTCGCCGCTGTCCTGTGCCGCGCTCAGGCCCCCGCGGAGGGCACGGCGGCGCTGGCGCCCGTCAACAAGCGCTTCACGGACGAGTTCAAGGGCGGCAAGCTCTCCGACCGGTGGGAGCCTCTGCAGGCCGTGGGCGGCAGCTACAAGCGCTTCGTGCGCATCGACCCCGGCAAGCTCGCCGTGTCCGTGCCCGCGGGGAACTCCTGGGGCAAGACCGGCATCATGAGCCGCGAGCCTCTCTTCACCGTGACCGAGGCCATGGCCAAGACCCCGCTCACCCTCGACTTCGCCCTCGGCAACGACCAGAGCACCGGCTTCTGCATCGCGCTCTCCGCGGTCAAGGACGCGGATGTCTGGCGCCAGTCCAACGTCTGGCTGCACTGGGCCCGCAAGTCCGACGAGGAGGGGGTCTTCTATTTCACCAACACCCAGGACCGGGACGAGGACTACGGCGCCGCCAAGACCGACGCCAAGCCCTCGCGCATGGTCACCTTGTCGGTGTCTCCCGAGACCGTCAAGGTCGACACCGCGCAGGGCCAGCACCTGACCGGCGCCTTCTCCTGGCTCAAGCCCGGGACCGCGGTCTACCTCTACGTCTTCAGCCATCCGGCGCGAGAGGGCGGCGCGGCGGACCTGGTCCTGCATTCCATCCGGATGCGCTAGGCGGGGAAGTGGTGGGTCGTGCAGGATTCGAACCTGCGACCCTTCGCGTGTAAGGCGAATGCTCTACCGCTGAGCTAACGACCCACTGCGGTCATCTTACCACACTATGTCAGGGCAGGAAAGCGATCTTGCCGACGAAGTAGTCCACGCCCAGGTTGACCCGGTCGGCCGCCAAGTGCAGGGCCTTGCGCAGGGTCTTCAGCGGCAGGGAGTGGTTGAGCTTGATCGTCAGGATCATCGTCTCCTTATCGAAATCCACTTTGGCTGACTCGACCTGCGGCAGCAGCATCAACTCGATCTCGATGCCTCGAGCGCAGGTCGTCGTCAGCATCCCGATGACTTTGACGGAGTAGCGCCCCGAGGGCAGCTCCTTGTACGCCACGGCCTCTTCCGCGGGCGGAGTGAAGCCCGGCGCGCCCCAGGCGGACGGGCCCGCCAAAACGGCCATGACCAGGATGCCGGCAGTCGCCCAACCCCGCATAAGCACAAATTAGCATATTCTCTCGACGATTTAGTAGACTCACCGCTTGAGGGGATCACCCTGCGACACCGCTCTTTTCGAACCGGAGGCATGAATGGCTTACGCCCAGACGCTGCCGATGCACCAAACAGTCTTCTATGACGCGGCCGGAGGCCGGGACTCGGTCCTGGGCGACGCGGCGGCCGTCGTAGCCATGAGCTGGGCCATCGCCGTCTGCGCCCGGCTTTGCGTGCCCCTGCCCTTCACCCCGGTGCCCCTGACCGGCAGCACGCTGGGGGTCCTCTACGCCGGGGCCCTCCTGGGACCCCGCCGCGGCAGCGCCGCGGCCGCGCTTTACCTTCTCCAAGGCGGCTGCGGCCTGCCCTTCTTCGCGGGCGGGGCCGCGGGCTGGGCCTGCCTGCTCGGGCCCACGGGCGGCTATCTGCTGGGGTTCCTGCCCGGCGCCTGGCTGGCGGGCTTGCTGGCCGCGCGGGGCTGGGACCGCCGGTTGGGCTCCAACCTGGCCCTGCTGCTGGCCGGGTCCGCCGTCATCCTGGCCTGCGGCTTGGCCGGACTGGCCCGTTTCGTTCCCGCCGGCCGCCTCTTGTCCGTCGGGCTTTATCCCTTCCTGGTGGGGGACTTGCTCAAATCCGCGGTCTGCTGCGCCCTCCTGCCTTGGGGCTGGAGGCGGCTCGGCCGCAATTCGGACCAGGGAGGACAGAATAGAGCGCAACAGTTACACTTTGCCGACTTATCTCGGGTGCGCGGGCGCCCGAGTATAAGTGCGCGAAGATGAAGAGAACGACGGTCTGGGACATCGTCACCGGACTCGCGCTCACGCTCTGCGTCCTCGCGGCCTATCTCCTGAACTGGTCCGTCTGCGAGGGCGTCGAACTCAAGTTCTATGACTTGCGCTCCAAGCTCCGGCAGAGCCTCACCGCGGCCGACGAGGTCGTGCTCGTCTCGATAGACGACGACTCTTTGGCCGCCATCGGCCGCTGGCCGTGGCCGCGCTGGCGCCTGGCGGCCTTGGTCGACAGGCTCTCCTCGGCGGGGGCCAAGGTCGTGGGCCTCGGCTTCGTGCTCTCCGACGATGAATACAACCCGGGCCTGGCCGAGATCCAGCGCCTGCAGGAGCGCTACGCGGGGCTCGTCACCGCCCGCGCCGTCACGGACAAGAAGAAGGTCTTCGAGTTGGAATTCTCATCCGCCATGGTCCATCTGGACTCGGACTCCAAGCTGGAGGCGTCCCTGCGCAAGGCCGGCAACGTGGTCTTGGCCATGTCATTCTCCCAGAGCGGCAGGTCCGGGGCCAAGCCGGAGGCGCTTGCGGCCGCGGTGTCGAGCTTCACCGTCGCCCGCGAGGCCGCGGCCGGGGTCCCTGATCTCCTCAGCCCGGACGGCCTCAAGGCCGCCTTCCCCATCTCGCGGTTCGCCTCGGCTTGCGCCGGCATAGGCGCCGTCAGCCCCGCGCCGGATCCCGATGGAGTCCTGCGCCGGGAAACGCCGGTCTTCCGGTACGCGGACTCCTATTTCCCATCCTATGCGTTGGAGCTGGCCCTGGCCTATAGCGGGCTCAGCCCCCGCGAGGCGGTCTTCAAGCCCGGCCGGGAGGTCCGCGCGGGGAAGATCGCCATCCCCCTCGACGCTGACAGCCGCATGCGCATCTCCTTCGACGGACCGGAGGGGACCTTCCGGTCCTTCACGTACCAGGACGTGATGAACGACAAGGCCTCCCCGGACGCCTTCGCCGGCAAGATCGTCATCGTCGGCCTTACGGCCTCCTCGGCGGCGACCCTCTTCACCACGCCCTTGGGCGGCAGCGTCCCGCCCGCCGAGCTGACCGCCAATGTCATCGAGAACATCCTGCACCGCAGGTTCCTCACGCGGCCTTCCTGGGCCGCCAATTGCGAGTTGGGCCTCCTGCTGGCCGTCGGGCTGTTCGTCATGTTCGTGCTGCCTCGTCTGAGAGCATTGTCGGGCCTGGCGATCAGCATCCTGCTCCTGGCGGGCCTGGCCGCCTGCGGCATCTATCCCTTCGTCAGCAGCGGCTACTGGATCAAGGTCGGCTACCCCGCGATCCTGCTCGTGCTGGCCTATCTGGCCGTCATCTTCAAGCGCTTCTTCGCCCTGGAGAAGGGGACGGGACTCGCGGCCGCCCCGGCCCCGGAGGCCGGGACCGGCGGCAAGGAGATCCGTCCCGCCGGCGCCGGCGGGACTTCCGATACCGCAGGTGCCGCCAAGCCGACCTTGGGCCGCTATGAGATCGAGAGCGAACTGGGCCGGGGGGCCATGGGCATCGTGTATCTGGGCCGCGACCCCAAGATCAACCGGCAGGTGGCCATCAAGACCTTGGTCCTCGCCGAGGGCTCGGACGCGGCCGCGACCAAGGAGATCAAGGAGCGCTTCTTCCGGGAGGCGGAGTCGGCCGGGACCCTCAACCATCCCAACATCGTGCGCATCTTCGACGCCGGCGAGGCGGCCGACGTGGCCTTCATCGCCATGGAGCTCCTCGAAGGGCACGACTTCACGCGCTACACCCGCAAAGAGGGCCTGCTGCCGGTGGACCGGGCGCTGGAGTCCGTCGCCGTGGTCGCCGACGCCCTGGACTACGCCCACACCAAGGGGATCGTGCATCGGGACATCAAGCCGGCCAACATCATGCTCCTCAAGGACGGGACGATCCGCGTCGCCGACTTCGGCATCGCCCGCATCACCGCTTCGTCCAAGACATCCACGGGCAAGGTCATGGGCACCCCGTCCTACATGAGCCCGGAGCAGGTGGCGGGCAAGAAGGTGGACGGCCGCTCCGACATCTTCTCGCTGACCGTCGCCCTTTACGAGCTGCTGACGGGGCAGAGGCCTTTCCAGGGCGGCGAGGGCCTTTGGACCCTCCTGTTCCAGATCGCCAACGACCCTCATCCCGACCCCCGCCTCGCCCGTCCGGACCTGCCGCCTTGCGTGCTCCCCATCCTCGCCAAAGGCTTGGCCAAGGATCCCGACCAGCGCTACGCGCGCGCGGCGCTCCTGGCCGCCGACCTCCGGGCCTGCTGCGCGGCCGTCAAGTCCGGCGTCTGCGCCCAGGAGGTCACCCAGCCCCTGCCGGCGGCGCCTGCGGCAGCGGAAGTCCCGCAGGCGTCGCCTGCTCCGGAGGCCGCGGCCGCCATCCGGCTGGAGGCTCCGCCGCCCATCGCTGCGGAGCCGGTCCCGATCCTGCCCGAGCCGGCGCCGGACCCGCGCGGGGACGTGGCCCTGCCTTCGGCGGCGGCCCCGGCGCCCGCTGGGGCCATCCGTCTGCCTCCCCCGGGGGAGCAGGCCCCGGATACGGAAACCACGCTGCAACTGCCGCCGGACCAGGAGAAGCCATGAGCCCTGAACGCGTCTGGGATTTCTTCGGAAGGACGGACGCCGGCTGCGTGCGCGCCAACAACGAGGACAGCTTGGGCATCGACGCGGATCTGGGCCTGCTGATCGTGGCCGACGGCATGGGCGGGCACAACTCGGGCGAGGTGGCCAGCGACCTGGCCGTGTCGACCATCCGGGACTACGCGCGCCGGATGCTCGGCGGGGAGAAGGTCCTCGTCCCGGAGGGCGCCGACCCCGACTCGTCGGCGCGCTGCCGGCAGTTGGAGCACTTCATCAAGACCGCCAACACCGTCATCTACGAGAAGGGCCGCGCCCTGCCCAAGGACGCGGGCATGGGCACCACCGTGGTCGCGGTCCTGGCCGACGAGAGATCCTTGAGCGTGGCGCATGTCGGCGACAGCCGCCTCTATCTGTTCCGTCGGGGCGTCCTGAGGCAGCTGACCGAGGACCATTCCCTCGTCGGCGACCAAGTGCGGCGGGGCCTCATCACCCCCGAGGCGGCGGCGCACTCCACTTTGCAGAACATCCTGACCCGCGCCGTGGGCGCCGAGCCGGAGGTCAAGGTCGACGTCGCGGAGCATCCGGTCCTGCCCGGAGACGTGCTCCTCCTGGCGACCGACGGCCTCAATAAGATGGTCAGCGATGAGGGGCTCGCTCAGGTGCTGGCCCGGGAGCCGGCACCGGCTCGGGTGGTGGACACCTTGGTGGACATGGCCCGCCGGGCCGGGGGATTGGACAACATCACGTTGATCTGCGGCCGCCTGGGCGCGGCCCCGGCGCTGGGATTCTGGCGCAAGGTCTCGAAGTTGTGGGAGCATTGACGCCGAAGCCGCTGCTGAAGCTCGACGCCGCCGGTTCCTGAGCCGGCGCCGTTCGGGCGGTCCGGCCTACCCTCCGCCGTCATTGATTCCGGGCCGTATAATCGGTATATTGTTTTTACCGGGAACACCTTGTATAAGAATCCCTAATGGAGCGCACGATGAACAAGACCAAGACGGCCAAACCCAGGCAGCAGCCCGCCGAGGAGCTGGAGTCGGTCACCATCCGCTTCGCCGGAGACTCCGGCGACGGCATCCAGCTGACCGGCGCGCAGTTCTCCACCGCCACGGCGCTGGCGGGCAACGACCTGAGCACCTTCCCCGACTATCCCGCCGACATCCGCGCCCCCCTGGGCAGTCTCTTCGGAGTCAGCGGCTACCAGATCCATTTCAGCTCGAGCCGCGCCTTCACCCCGGGCGACAGCCCGGACGTCCTGGTGGCCATGAACCCCGCCGCCCTCAAGGTCAACATGAAGGACCTGCGCAAGGGCGGGCTGCTCATCGCCAACTCCGACGCTTTCACGCAGCAGAATCTGGGCAAGGCCGGCTACACCGTCAACCCTCTGGAGGACGGCTCGCTCTCGGATTTCCGGCTCATCACGGTGGAGCTCTCCCGGCGCACCGGCGAGGCCCTGGCGGGCATGCCTCTGACCAAGCCCCAGGTCGAGCGCTGCAAGAACTTCTACGCCCTGGGCATGATGTACTGGCTCTACGACCGGCCCATGGAAGGGACCCTCAAATGGATCGAGGGCAAGTTTAAGAAGACCCCCGCGATGGTGGAGGCCAACAAGAAGGCCCTCCTGGCGGGCAACGCCTTCGCCGAGACCACCGAGCTCTTCGGCCAGTCCTTCCGGGTCAAGAAGTCTCCGGTCGAGCCCGGGGTCTACCGCAACGTCACGGGCAACGAGGCCATGGCCTTGGGTCTGCTGACCGGCGCGCACCTCTCCGGGCTGCAGCTCTGGTACGGCTCCTACCCCATCACCCCCGCCTCGGAGATCCTCCACGAGCTCTCCAAGTACAAGAACCTCGGGGTCAAGACCTTCCAGGCCGAGGATGAGATCGCGGCCATCTGCTCCTCCATCGGCGCCTCTTTCGCCGGCTCCCTGGGGATGACAGGCACCAGCGGCCCCGGCGTATCGCTCAAGTCCGAGGCCTTGGGCCTGGCCGCCATCGTGGAGCTGCCCCTGGTCATCGTCAACGTCCAGCGCGGCGGGCCGTCCACCGGCCTGCCCACCAAGACCGAGCAGTCCGACCTGTTCCAGGCCCTCTACGGCCGCCATGGGGAGTGCCCCATGCCGGTGCTCGCCGCGTCCACCCCCGCGGACTGCTTCCAGGTCGCTATCGAGGCCTGCCGGATCGCCATCAAGTACATGACCCCCGTGCTGGTGCTCTCCGACGGATTCCTCGGCTTCGGCTCCGAGCCGTGGCGGGTGCCGGATGTGTCCAAACTCCCGAAATTCCCGCCTGCCAAGCTGCCGGCGCCGGACATGTTCAAGCCCTACCTGCGCGACCCGCAGACCTTGGCGCGGCCCTGGGCCCTGCCCGGTATGTCGGGCTACGAGCACCGGGTCGGCGGGCTGGAGAAGGCCGACGTGACGGGCACGGTCAGCTACGACCCGGAGAACCACGAGCGCATGTGCCGGCTGCGCCAGGCCAAGATCGACAAGGTGGCCTGCGAGATCCCTCCCATCGAGGTGCTGGGCCCCAAGCGCGGCAAGGTCCTGGTCGTGGGCTGGGGCGGCACCTACGGCGCCATCACCGCCGCGGTCAGCCGCATGCAGGCCAAGGGCGAGTCCGTGGCCTGCGCGCACCTGCGCTACCTCAACCCCCTGCCGGCCGACCTGGGCCAGGTCCTGTCCCGCTACGAGCACGTGCTCGTCCCGGAGCTCAACTTGGGCCAGCTGGTGCACATGCTGCGCGACCGATATCTGGTGGACGCCCAAGGCCTGCATAAGGTGAAGGGCATGTCCTTCAAGGTCGCGGAGATCGAGAGCGCCGTCACGGCCCTGCTCACGGGTAAAAGGAGCTGATATGCAAGACCATGCGACGGAAAGTCTCCCGGGCTCCGGCCCGCTGCCTGACTCACGGAAGTTCGCGTCCGACCAGCTGGTCCGCTGGTGCCCGGGCTGCGGCGATTTCGCGGTCCTCGCCGTGGTCCAGAAGGTCCTGGCGTCCATGGACATCCCGAGGAACAAGTACGCTTTCATCTCGGGCATCGGCTGCTCCTCGCGCTTCCCCTACTACATGAACACCTACGGGTTCCACGGCATCCACGGCCGCGCCCTGCCGGTGGCTACCGGGGTCAAATGCGCCAATCCCGAGCTCCAGGTGTGGGTGGCCACGGGAGACGGCGATGCCCTCTCCATCGGCGGCAACCACTTCATCCACACCCTGCGCCGCAACGTGGACCTCAAGGTGATCCTGTTCAACAACCGCATCTACGGCCTGACCAAGGGACAGCTCTCGCCCACCTCGGAGTTCGGCAAGAAGACCAAGTCGACCCCCTGGGGCTCCATCGAGTATCCGATCAACCCCATCAACATGGCCCTGGCCTCGGAAGCGACCTTCGTGGCCCGGGGCATGGCGGCCGACGTGCCCGGCATGACCGAGATCATCTCCCGGGCGGCCAAGCACCATGGCACGGCCTTTGTGGAGGTCCTCCAGAACTGCGTGGTGTTCAACAACGGGGCCTGGAAGGAGTTGGAGGACAAGGCCACCCGGGAGGAGCGGATCGTGCGCCTGCAGCACGGCAAGCCCCTGATCTTCGGCAAGGAGCAGAACAAGGGCATCCGCCTGCGCGGCATGGACCCGGAGGTGGTGGAATTCCCGGCGGGGCAGCCCCCCAAGGACCTGATGGTGCACGACGAGAAGGCCGAGTCGCCGCACGGGGCCTACCTCCTGTCCAAGATGAACGAGACCGAATGCCCCATGCCGGTCGGGGTCTTCCGCGCGGTTCGCCAGCCGGCTTTGCACGAGCTCATGGAGGAGCAGATCATCAAGGCCAAGCAGGCGGCGCCCACGGACCTGCAGGCGGTCCTCAACGCCTCGGAAGAGGGCGGCTCATGAAGCTGCTCGAATACGAGTCCAAGGAGCTGTTCCGGGCCCACGGCATCCCGGTCCCTCCCTCGGGCGGGGTGATCCGCACCCTGGCGCAGCTGCCCGCGGCCCTCAAGCGCGCGGGCAAGGGGCCTTGGGTCATCAAGGCCCAGGTCCTGGCCGGCGGGCGGGGCAAGGCCGGAGGCATCAAGCTGACCCGCACCCCGGCCGAGGCCCGCGAGGCGGCCAGGTCCATCCTGGGCATGACCTTGACGACCCACCAGACCCAGGGCCAGGGACTCAAGGTCCGCGAGGTCCTCATCGAGGGCGGCGCGAAGATCGAGCGGGAGATCTATCTTTCCGTGGTGATGGACCGCAAGGCCTGCGGGCCCACGATCATCGCCTCCGCCGAGGGCGGCATGGAGATCGAGAAGCTCGCGGCGGAGAAGCCCGGGGCCATCCTGCGCCAGCCCGTGGATCCCAGCACGGGGCTGCCGGATTTCGCGGCGCGGAGGCTCGCCTTCCAACTGGGCCTGCCGGCCCAGCATGTGGCGGGGTTCTGCCATCTGGCTAAGTCCCTCGTTCGGCTTTTCCTGGAGCACGACTGCAGCCTGGTCGAAGTGAACCCCCTGGTCCTCACCCCGAAGGGCCTGCTGGCTTTGGACGGCAAGGTGGTGACCGACGACAACGCCCTGTTCCGGCATCCGGACCTGGCCAAGCGCAAGGACCCGGAGCTCTCCAGCCTGGAGCGCGAGGCCAAGAAGGCCGACCTCTCCTACATCGGCCTCGACGGCTCCATCGGCTGCATGGTCAACGGAGCGGGCTTGGCCATGGGCACCATGGACACCATCGTGCTGGCGGGCGGCCGGCCGGCCAACTTCCTAGACGTGGGCGGCGCGGCCAACGAGGAGCGGGTGACCAAGGCCTTCCAGCTCATCCTCAAGGACTCCAAGGTGAAGGCGGTCCTGGTCAATATCTTCGGCGGCATCGTCAAATGCGACATGATCGCCGCGGGCATCCTGGCCGCGCTCAAGAAGGTCAAGCTCCGCGTCCCCCTGGTCGTGCGCCTGCAAGGGACCAATGTCGACAAGGGCCGCGAGCTGCTCGCGCAGGCCAAGGTCAATATCACCCCGGCGGAGGACCTCTGGGACGCGGCTAAGAAGGCGGTGGAGGCGGCAAGATGAGCATCCTTCTCAACAAAGACTCGCGCGTGCTGGTGCAGGGGTTCACCGGCGGGACCGGGACCTTCCACTCCAAGCAGTGCCTGGAGTACGGCACGAACATCGTGGCCGGCGTCACGCCCGGCCGCGGCGGGACCATGCACCTCGACCGGCCGGTGTTCAACACCGTCTCCGAGGCGGTGCGCCAGACCGGAGCCGACGTCTCGCTGGTCTTCGTGCCCGCCCCGTTCGCGGCCGACGCGGTGCTCGAAGCCGCGGACGCGGGGGTGGCCGTGGTCATCTGCATCACGGAGGGCATCCCGGTCCTCGACATGGCGCGGGTCAAGCGGGCCTTGGGCGCGCGCGTGCGCATGGTCGGCCCCAACTGCCCGGGAGTCATCACTCCTGGGCAGTGCAAGGCGGGCATCATGCCCGGCTACATCCATAAGCCCGGCCGCATCGGGATCATTTCGCGCTCCGGCACGCTCACCTACGAGGCGGTCCATCAGACCTCCCAGCAGGGGCTGGGCCAGTCGACCGTGGTCGGCATCGGCGGGGACCCCATCGCGGGCTCCAATTTCGTCGACATCCTGGAGCTTTTTGAAGCCGACCCGGCCACTGACGCGGTGGTCATGATCGGCGAGATCGGGGGCTCGGCCGAGGAAGATGCGGCGCGCTTCTATCGCGAGCGGATGAGCAAGCCGGTGTTCGGCTTCATCGCGGGGCGCAGCGCCCCTCCGGGCCGCCGCATGGGCCATGCCGGCGCCATCATCGAGGGCGGCTCCGGGACCCACGCCTCCAAGGTGAAGGCTCTGCGCGAGGCCGGCGTCACCATAGTCGAGAACCTCAGCGAGATCGGGACCACCGTCGCCAAGGCCCTTCAGCAGAAGACTTCCGTCTAAACCAGCGCGTCGACGAAGTCGACGCGCAACCGGCGCCCCCCTATGAGGGGGGCGCCGGTTGCGTTAGGGGTGGCCTTTGACTTCCTACTGCGTCGGCGTCGTGGGAGCCGCGGGCGCCCCCTGCGGCGCGGCCGGCGCGCCTCCGGGGGGCATCATGCCCTGCAGCATCTTGCTCATGTCAGGCATGCCCGCCCCGCCTGCAGCTCCTGGAGCGCCTGCCCCGCCGGCTCCTCCAGGCATCATGCCCTGCAGCATCTTGCTCATGTCAGGCGCGCCCGCGCCTCCAGGCATCTGAGGCATGCCCGGAGGCATCTGTCCCTTCTGTCCCATCTGCCCCATCTTCCCCATCTGAGTCCCCTGTGCGCCGCGGCCGGTGCTGCCGAAGCTCGTGCCCTTCAGACGGGGTTGAACGAAGGGCTTGGCCCCGGCCTTGGTCTTGGCAGCGGGCTCGTTCTTGGCCACCTGCTGTACGGGAGCCGGCGGAGGGGGAGCCTCGGCCTTGACGACCGGCGCAGTGGAGGTCGCGGTCTTCTCCGCGGGCAGGAAATCGGAGCCGCCCTTGATGAAGCCCAAAGAGTCGGATACGGATCCCGGCGCAGCGCTCTGGGCCTGAACCGGCCCCCCGGTGCCGGTCAGTGAGCTCTGGGCTTGCATCGGTGGAGCCGGGGTCTGGGCCGCCTTGATCCGGTCGGCCGCGCTCTGCCGGGGGGCGAAAGGATGAGCCGCGGCGTTGGCGGCCGATGAGCCTGCCTCAACCGACCGGAGATAGAGGAGATACAGGAGCGGGACCAGGAGGATGGCACCGCCCGCGAGTAGAAGATAAAGGGTGGTGCGATTGCGCTTTGTGGCCTCTTCTCTGGGGTCCATGACGCTTCCGCGGGGTGAAGACGTGGGACAATAAAAGTGTAACAGTGTTGTTGTTATCTTGCAAGGCCTCGGGACTTGGCCGGCATTTCAAGAAAGCCGTATATGTATTGAAAATTTAACATAAAGCCTTTACACTCATACAGCGATGCCCCTTTTGCAGTCGATGAGCCGCAGGAGAATACACCATGGCTGAGGACAACCAGGATCCCATGAGACCCCCGGAGCCGCCGGCCTCTTCGGTGGCCTCGGAGCCCCCGGCGCCGGCCGCGCCGGAGCGTCCGTACGGTCCGACGAACGAACAGATCGAGTACGAGAAGAAGGTCGCGGAGCTCGAGGCGCGCCTGGCCCAAGAGCACGAGCAGCTGCTGCTGGCCAATCTCAAGAGCCAGCAGGAGGCCGCCACGTCCGCGCGCGTGGAGATCTCCATCAAGGAGCTGCAGGACAAGCTGCGCCGCGACCGCCGCGAGGCCGAGACCGAGGAGTCCCGCCGCGTCCAGCAGGTCAAGGTCCAGGAGCTCGAGGCGCGCCTGGCCCAGGAGCGCGAAACCTGGGTCACCACGCTCAAGAACCAGATGCAGACGCGCGAGACCCAGGAGAAGGAGGTCGAGAGCCACTTCTCCATGCGCCTGCAGGAGATGGAGCGCCGCTGGCTGGAGGAGAAGGCCGGCTGGCAGAAGGCGGTCCTGGCCAAGGACGATGAGATCCGCAACTTGCGCTCGCTCGCTGAGAAGCTCAAGGGCGCCGACGCGGAGCTGGCCCAGACGGTCTCCGAGAAGAAGCAGTTGGAGGCCCGGCTGGCCGAGCTGGTCCAAGAGCGGGCCGAGGCCGTGGCCAAGGTGGCCAGCGCGACGGAGAAGGAGAAGGAATCCATCCAGATGCGCGCGGACCTGTCCATGTCCCGCCAGCAGCTCGCCATGGTGCAGGAGCGCCTGGAGCGCGATCTGGCGGCCGTGCGCTCCAGCGCCCGCGAACGGGAGGAGCGCCTGCTGGCGGACCATGAGCGCCTGCAGCGCGACCTGTCCACGCTGGCGGAGCGCCTGCGCGTGGAGCACGAGGCGGACCTGCGCCGCGTCAAGATGGATGTGGAGTCCGATTCCGCGAAGTATAAGGAGGCCGCCGAGCGTTCGGGCGCCGAGCTGGCCCGGCTGCGCGCGGTCTGCGGCGCCCTGGAGCGGCAGATGGCCGCGGGCCGGGCCCAGAACGAGGAGCTCAAGCGCGCCGCCGCGGAGTGGGACAGGACCCAGGAGCGCTTCAAGGCCGAGTTCGTGGTCCTGCAGCGCAAGTGGGTGGAACGCGAGAAGGAGATCCGCTCCGAGGTCTCGGCCCAGTCCATGCAGGTGCTGGAGTCCGAGAAAGCCCGCATCAAGCTGGCCGCCCAGGAGGAGATCGGCCAGCGCGCGGCGCGCCTTTCCGAGCAGATGGAGAAGGACTTGGAGAGCGAGGTGCGCCGGCGCGAGGCGGCTCTGCGCATCGAGATCGAGCGCGGGGCCTTGGATCGCTTCGAGAAGAGCGAGGCTGAGCGCCAGAAGGCCCGTCTGGCGCTGGAAGCCGAGGTCGAACGCATGCGCGCCGAGATGACGCGCCAGTCGACGGAGTGGGCCCAGAAGATGCTGGCCAAGGAGACCGAGTTGGTCAACGCCCAGGGGCAGGCGGCGGACCTCTCCTCGCGCCGGGAACGCGCCGAGGAACTGCGCCGCGACGACGCCGCGCGCAACCTCGAGCTGGACAAGGCTCTGCAGGCGGCCCGGGAGGAGCTCGGGGGCCTGCGCCGGGAACTCGCCGAGGTGCGGGGGCGCCTTGAGAAGGAGGAAGTCCAGGGCCAGGCCCTGCAGACCGAGAAGGCGGAGCTCGAGCGCCTGGCCGCCGCCCAGTCCGCCCAGGTGAAGGCTGTGGAGGAGTCTCTCGATCGCCTGCGCGGGGAGGTCGCGCGGGAGGCCCACCTGGGGCGCATGTACATGGGGGAGCGGGACAAGGCGGCCGCTGTCGTGGCCGCGGCTGAGCAGGCGCGGGAGAGAGCCGAGGCGGAGGTGGCGCGGCAGGCCCAGGAAATGTCTAAATTGCTGGAGGCTTCAGGCCGGCAGGCTTCGGAGGCCGCGGTTCTGCGCCGGGATCTGGCGGCCAAGCAGGCGGCGCTGGAGCAGGCCGCGCGCCGGCAAGCCGAGCTGGAGAAGCAGTTGGAGGTCCCGAAGGCTTCCTTCCTGTCCCGGTTGTTCGGGAAATAAGAGGCCGTTGCGGAGGCAGAGGCATGAGGATGTGGAATCTGGGTCTGGCGCTGTTGTTGACTTTGGCTGGTTGCCGCAGTCTGGGCCTGAAGGACGAGTCTTCCGGCGAGTTGGAACGCAACTTCCAGGAATCCGACCGGCAGGTCGGGGAGACCCGGACCCTCGCGGGCCTGGCCGCGATGGAGACGGCCCTGACCAGCTTCGTCAAGGGCGAGCGGCGCATCCCGGAGAGGCTCGATGAGCTCGTGCCCAAGTATCTCTCCCAGATCCCGAGCGTCGACATCGTGGTCAGCGGGCACCACGAGACCAACGCTGTCAGATACTACCCCAGCGACCTGCTCCGCGGCGGCCAGCTGGACGGGACCAAGCTCAAGGACACGGGCAAGTGGGGCTACGTCCATAACGAGCGGCAGGTCGTCATCTTCGTGGACTGCACCCATCCCTCGAGCCGGGGCAAGCCTTGGTATCAGGAGAGGGGATCTTAAGAACGGCGACGGCTACCCCCACGGAACGAACGGCCCCCCTGCAAAGGGGGGCCGTTCGGTTTCCGCATCGCCTACGGCGATGCGGAAAGAGATAAAATACCCCAGATGAGGCGTTCCTACTTCTACCTGGGGGCCCTGCTCCTCCTGCTCTTCGTGGCCGCGGATGCCTATGTGCTGCGGCGCCTGCTGGCCGGTTTGCCGGACATCCACACCTTGGAGGAATACACCCCGTCCTTGACCAGCCGGGTCTTCGACTGCAAGGGCAACGTGGTGGCCGAGCTCTCCATCGAGAAGCGGGCGCTGCTGAGCCTCAATCATATCCCCGTCGACCTGCAGAACGCGGTCATGGCCATCGAGGACGACCGGTTCTTCAAGCATTGGGGCATCTCCCCGCGCGGCATCCTGCGCTCCGCTTTCGCCAACCTCCTGGCCGGCCGCGTCCGGCAGGGGGGCTCGACCATCACCATGCAGCTCTCCCGGCAGATCTTCCTGACCCGGCAGCGCAAGGTCGTGCGCAAGCTCCGCGAGATCCTGCTCGCCATCCAGATCGAGCGCACCTTCTCGAAGCCCGAGATCCTGCAGTTCTATCTCAACCAGGTCTATTTCGGCGAAGGCGCCTACGGCGTCCAGTCCGCGGCGCGCAACTACTTCGGCAAGGAGGTCGGCGAGCTGTCTTTGGCCGACTGCGCGCTCTTGGCCGGCATCATCCAGGCCCCGCGGGGCAACTCCCCGTTCTCGCATCCGGACCAGGCCCGCCGGCGCCGCGGCGCGGTCCTCAACCGCATGTTCGAGTCGGGCATGATCACCAAGCCCGAGCTGGAGGCGGCCCTGCGCGAGCCCATCCCGATTTCCAAGCCCATCGGCCAGGAGACCCAGGCCCCGTTCTTCGTGGAGCATGTGCGCAAGCGCCTGGAGCAGCGCTACGGTTACCAAGCGCTCTGGCGCGGGGGCCTCAAGATCTACACGACTTTGGACCTCGACCAGCAGAAGACCGTGGAGACCCTCATGGAGAAGGGGCTCTCCGGCTTCGACGAGTCGGCGCGCAAGGAGTGGGAGCGCAAGCTAAAGGAGGCGCCGCCCATGCTCGACGCGGCGCCCGAGGTCTCGACCTCGCCGCCGACCAAGATCCAGGGCGCTTTCGTGCTCATGGACGTCAAGACCGGCGCCATCCGCGCCATGGTGGGGGGGCGCGACTCTATGTTCAACCGCGCGACCCAGGCCCGCCGCCAGCCCGGCTCCACGTTCAAGCCCTTCGTCTGGGCCGCGGCCCTGGACTCCGGCATGACCGCGGCGTCCTTGGTGGAGGACACGCCGCTGGCCTATTACTACGACGGCCGCGACTGGCGGCTGCTGGAGGGGGCCACGGACCAGTACTCCATCAACCTGGCCACCCAGCCCTTCGCCCAGTCCACGGATTTCAAGATCTGGGTCCCCAACGACTTCGACGGGAAGTTCCTGGGAACCATCACTTTGCGCAAGGCTTTGGCCCTCTCCCGCAACATCGCCTCCATCAATCTCATCACGCACGTGGGGCCGCCCCTGGTGGTGGATATCGCGCACAAGGCCGGCATCCATTCCGATCTGGAGGCGGTCCCGGCGCTGGGCCTGGGCGCCTCCGCGGTCAGCCCGCTGGAGATGGTGGACGCCTTCGGCACCTTCGCCAACGGCGGCATCGCCGTGGTCCCCTACACAGTGGAGCGCGTGGAGGACGCCACGGGCAAACAGCTCGAAAGCCACGTCCCCGTCGAGCATGAGGCCATGTCGCCGGAGCTGGCCTATTTGGTCACCAACCTGCTCAAGGGCGTGGTCAGGAACGGCACCGCGGTCCATGCCAGCAAGCTCAACCGGCCCCTGGCGGGCAAGACCGGCACCAGCAACGACAACCGCGACCTCTGGTTCATCGGCTATACCCCCGACCTGGTCGCGGGCGCCTGGATGGGCTACGACGACTTCGCGTCCTTGGGCCGCAAGGACTGGACCGGCGGCTCCACCGTGGTCCCCTGGTGGACGGACATCATGGAGCAGATCCTGAAGGACTATCCCAAGCGGGATTTCCCCAAGCCGGCCAAGATCGTGTTCCAGACCATCGACTCGGAGACGGGCCTGCTGGCCTTGCCGACCTGTCCCAAGAAGCACCGCATCCTGGAGGCCTTCTTGGAGGGTACGGAGCCTAAGGAGTACTGCCAAGTGGACCATTCCAAGCCGCTGGCCGGGCAGACGCCTTCCCAAGCGCCCGCCGCGGTGATCGGCCCGTCCATCAACGGCATCGGCGCCTCCAGCGCGCCGGCCGCGGCAGCGCCGCCCCCGCCGCTGCCCACGGACGAGGAGTTGGAGAGCAAGCCGGCGGCCGACGAGGGGCCGGTCATATTGGAGTAAGGCGCCGGATGGCGGAACCCAATCCGAAGGGCCCGGACCGCTGGCTCATCGTCCTGTTGGCGCTCGGGGCCCTGCTCATCTTCTGGGACCTGGGCGGCCGCGACCTCTGGGAGGACGAGGCGCACACCGCCTTGCTCGCCCGCGGCATACTCGCCCGCGGCCTGCCTTACGCCTACGACGGCCTCAATTGGGTGACCGCCGAGGCGGGCCGCGACCTGGACCCGCGGCATTTGTGGCGCTGGTCGCCGTGGCTGCAGTTCTACGCGGCCGCGGGGGCGCTGAAGCTCCTGGGGCCGGGCAACTGGGCCTGCCGCCTGCCTTTCGCCTTGGCGGGCCTGCTGTGCGTCCCGCTGGCTTACTTGCTGGCCCTGCGCCTTTGGGCCTCGCGGCAGGCCGCGCGCTGGAGCGCCGCGGTCCTGCTGACTTCGGTCCCGTTCCTGCTCCATGCGCGCCAAGCTCGCTGGTATGCCTTGGCCTACGTCTTCGTCAGCGGGATGCTTTGCGCCTTGCCCGGCCTGGCGCGCGGAGAGAAGAAGGCCGCCGCGCAATGGGCGCTGTGCGCCGCTCTCTTGTTCTACACCAATCATCTCGTGGCCATGGGCGTGGTGGCGGCCTTCGCGATCGCGGCCTGGGCCGTGGTGCCGGGGCGGGCGTTCTGGAAGGGCTTCGCCTGGGCCTTGGCCACCGCCTTCCTATTGGCCCTGCCCGGAGCCGTCTATCATGGCGTGCTCCCGCAAAAGGCCGGAGCCCCGCTCGGATATTTGAGGCAGCTCATCTTCTATGCAGGGGCTTTCGTGACCTTCGTTTTGCCCTTGCCCATGCTGCTTCTAGCGGGGCGGGAGGCGTGGCGCCCGGGGGCCGGAGAGGCCGGCCGCTGGGCCAGGTTCCTGCTGATCTTCTGCGCCTCGTTCATCCTGGTCCTTTCCGCCGGGTCGTGGGGGATGTTCCGGTACCTGAGCGTTCTTCTGCCCGTGGCGGCGGTGCTTTGCGGTCTGGCCTTGTCGGCGCTATGGGAGCGCCGGAACTTGGCTGCCGGGGCCGTATTCCTCCTTCTGGCCGGCACCGATGTGCTGCACTCGATCCCCTTGCAGCAGCTGAAGGCTCCGGGGACCAAGCTCGCGGACCGGTTCCCGGCTTTGGGTCCGGTGCGCTTCCCTCTGGCGGGCTTCCTTTACGAGCTCAGCCACCCTCTGCCGAGCTGCGACCGGCCGCTGCGGGAGTACCTGGGCGCGCGGGCGCGGCCCGGGGATGTGGTCCTCGCGTCCTATGGAGACTTCCCTCTGCAGTACTACACGGGATTGAAAGTGCTCGGAGGCATGCAGGGCCGCCCTCTGGTCCCGGACCCGGACTGGATCGTGCTGCGCTCCCAAGTCATCAGCCTGCAGCCGGGCAACGACTACGATGTGGTCCGCTATGTGCTGGGCGGCGGGGTGGACCAGAGCCGTTACGAGAGGATCGACTTGGTCTGCCCGGACCTGGTGCTGGCTGATTCCGCGGAGCCGTGGCACCATCTCTTCCGGGCGCCGCCGGACGCCAAGCCCCTGGAGCTCCTGCACCGCCTACCGCCGGGCATCCGTTAAGGGCCGAGGCGCCGCACGGCGTCCAGGTCCGCCGCGGCCCCGGCCTGGTCCTGGCAGTGCTGCCGCGCCTCGGCCCTCTGCAGCAGGACGGCCGCGCGCCGCTGCGGCGCTCCCCGCTCCAATAGGCGCAGCGCGGCCGTGAAGGCCCGCTCCGCATCCAAGAAGTGCTCGTCGACGGCCATGGCCCGGGCATAGCTGAACATGAAGTCCTGGTCCTCGCGGACCAGGCCCGCGCCGAGGGGGCCGGGAGCATCAAGATCGGCGCCGCGCGTCTTGCGCATGGCGTCGCGGTATCCGCCGTCGGCAAGGCCGAGCCGAGCGCAATCCGCGCCCAGGCGCGCGCAGGCGATGGACACCAAAGCCGCGTGGCCCAGGCCGGTCTCCGTTCGAGCCAGGACGTAGAGGTGCTTGGCGAGCTCCACTCGGCCTTCCCGCCACAGGAGCACGGAGGCCGCCAGGGCGGCCTGCGCATGGTTGGGGTCCCGGCGTAGGACCTCCTGGAGCGCGGCCAGCGCCTGGCCGGGGTCTCCCCGCGCGATGAAGTCTCGGGCGCGCTCCCAGTCTCGCTGCACGAGCACGGCCGAGCGCAGCCGATCCAGGAAGGCCTCGGGCAGGGCCGGATCGAAGAGGGGGTGGAAATCCAGGGCATAGACCGCGTGCCTGACCAATCCCGCCAGGTCCGGGTCCTCGTAGAGCAGCCCGCTGCCGGAGATGCCGGAGAAAGCGGCGGCGGTCTGCGCCCCATATCGCGCCGAGGCTTCTTCCAGAAGGGCTTCGTAAGCCCGCGGGTCGGCCGCGCGCACGAAGGGCAACGACAGCAAGCGCGTCATCGGCTGCGCGGGCAGGCCGGACCGGACCGGACGACAGACCCGCAGGCCGGCGGCGAGTCCCAGCAGGATGAGCAGGCCTTGGGAGGCTCTGCGGGCGATGCCGCCGCGGTCGAGCCCCCGGATCAGGCCCGCCGCCGCCGTCCAGGAGAAGGCGATGCAAGCCAGCAGGGCGTAGCGGGGCTGGAAATCCTTGGAGGACATGGCGCGGGAGAGCCCTTCGAGCGGGATGAGGTTGAGGTAGGGGAAGAGGGCGACCAGCGACCAGGCCAGGAAGAAGAGGAACCGCCCGGAGAAAGCGGCGCACAGCAGCAAGGCGGTGCAGAGTCCGAATACCGCCGGCCCTTGAGGGCGGCCGAGCAGCAGCTCGACGACCTCCTTGATCCTCAGGATGGGATCCTGGATCGTCCAGCCTTTGCTGAAGCCGGCGCTGGTGACGCCCAGGAGCTGGAGTCCGGGATGGACCCAGTGGAACAGCAAGAAGAATATCCCCGCCGGCAGGAGATAGGGCAGCAGGGCCAGGCTGCCGCGGCGCAGGCGCCGCGGCCAGGGGTCTGCGTCCCGCGCCCAGAAGAGTTCATGGACCAGGAGCAAAGCGGGGAACACCACTCCGGGCGGCTTGGAGAACATCGCCAGCAGGTAAGAGCCGCAGGCCAGCGCGGTCCAGGCCGCGCTCCTGCGTCCCGGCTCGCGGCCTTTGAGATGGGCCCAGAAGGCGAGCAGGCCGAAGAGGCTCATCAGGAGGTGGGACGTCAGCATGAGCTTGCTGGCGTCCCAGAGCAGGGGATGCAGGCAGAAGGCGAGGCCCGCGACGAGGCCGGCCAGGGGCCGGCCGGTCAGGCGGCGCCCGACCGCGGCCACCAGCCAAGAGTTCACCGTCAAGAGCGCCAGCGCGCCCCCGTTGACCGCCAGAGGACGGGCTCCGCCCAGCCAGCGCTCCAGGAAGAACCAGACGAAGGTCGCCGGGACCCAGTCGCCCTTGCCGTAACAGAAAGCGACCCAATAGGTGGGTGTGAAGATGGCGCCGAGCCCGCGCCAATCCCGAAAGCCCCAGGACGCTCCCAGCGGATAAAGGAATTCGCCCCAGCCCGCGGCTGGACGGATCAGGAGCTTGTGGTAGAGCCCCAGCACGGCCAGGGCCAAGAGCGTTTCGATGAAGCCGGGACGGGCCAGGAGGCGGGGCCAGAACGGCGCGCCGCGCGCGTCTTCGCTCATCGTCGGTATTATACCTGATGTGGTAGAATCTGGCGGCCTATGCTGCGCGAGTTCCGCGACCGCCTGGAGTCCGCCCCGTTGCCCGTGAGGCTTTTGGTCTGCGCGGCGCTGCTCAAGTTCCTCTGCGCCGGCTTCTATCTCTCCTGGTTCACCAACGGCTCGGATTTCGCCTTGGCCCACGGGGCGGGGGCCAGGGTCCTGGCGGGCCAGGGCGCGCAGGTCTATGCGGAGTTCATGGCCTACCGGCCGGAGAACGAGAACACCATGTTCTTCATGTATCCGCCGCCGGTGGCGCTCGTCTACGCTCCGTTGGCGGCCATGCCCTTCCGGGCCGCGCTGACTTTCTTCGAGTTGCTGTCTATGGCCGCCGTGTTCGGGGTCTTCTTGGTCTGGGCCGAGCACCGCCGGCTCCAGCCGTTCTCAGAGACCTATTATCTGGCATTCGCGCTCATCCTGCTTTTCTTCCCGCTGGACCTGGCGGCCCAGCTCGGGCAGAATGATGCTTTGGTCCTGTTTCTGGTGGTCCTAGCCTTGGCTTGGCGGGGAAAGCCTTTGCTCGCCGGCTTGGCTTTGGCCGTGGCGGTCTGGCTGCGGGTCTTCCTCGGCTTCATCCTCCTTTACCTTCTGCTCAGACGCCGTTGGCGCCAGCTCGGCGGGGTGGTCTTCTGGCTGGCGGTCCTGGCCGGTGCGAGCCTGGTCTTCGTGCCCTGGCCGGCGCAGGTCCAGTATTACGCCCAACTGGGCCGGCAGCTGGGCATCGAGTCCTTCTACGACAACCAGTCCCTGACGGGCCTGTTCTATAGAGCTCTCACGGACAGCGGCTATACGATGGGGCTCGTCAACGCTCCGAATGCGGCCCGGGCGCTCACGGCGCTGGCTTCCTTGCTCCTGTGCGCGGGCTTCGTCTCGGTCACGCTGAGAGCAGGCGACGAAGGGGACTTCGACGAGGGCTTCGGCCTGGCTTTGGTGACGGCTCTGCTGCTCTCTCCGCACAGCGATACGCACCACCAGGCGCTCCTGCTCGTCCCGCTGCTGCTGCTCCTGGAGCGCCGCCGGGTGCGCACGGCGAGCCTGCTCTACTACGGCTTCTTTGCCGCTTTCGTGCCGGTCATCGCTTTCCGCTTCTTGGCCCAGGACCGGCTGGTCGCCTTCGCCTCAGGGCTCTGGACCGTGGCCTACTCCATCCCGGTCCTGGTCCTGCTGGGGTTCTGGTTCCACTGCGCCGGGAGCTTCGGGCGCGAAGGGGTCAGTCCGCCGGGCTGCGCACCGGCACGTACACGTTGACCCAGTTCTTCGGGCTGTTCCGCTCGATGCAGCGCAGGCGGCTCGGCGGGATGCCTTCACAGCCGTCGCTGCAGGCCTTGGGCGGGTCCACGGATACCACGACCTCGATGTGGCCGTGCTCCGGGCTGAAGCCGCACATGCCCCGGCCGTAGACGATGATGGCGCCCAGCGGGAGCTTCTTGTCGGGCAAGGTGCTCGGATCGATCTTGCGCAGCTTGAGCTTGTCGAAGAGCTTCGGGTTGCGGTTTAGGGAAGTGGCGAACTGGTAGGCGCTGGCAGACCCCACCTGGCTGCGCCAGCCCGAAGGCAGTATGGAGTCCAAAGCGCCCTTGACCGCCGCGTAGCAGTAGCCCGAAAAACCCTTGGCTTTGGCCCAGACCTTCTGGGCGAGCGCCTTGGCCTTGGTTCCGTCGAGGTAGGCCATGATGCCCTCGTCCTTGAGGACCAGCGGCGCGTCGGCCGCGGGAGGCTGCGCGGTCTTGGGCGCCGCCGGACGGGCCGCGAACTTGGGCTCGGCCTGGGCGGTGGGGAAGACGGTCTGAGGTATCGGAGCCGGCCGGGCCAGGCCCGCATTGTCGAAGAGGCGGTCCAGGGACTGCGCGTCGGTCGCCGCGGCCACGCGGGTCCGCAGGCTATCCACGGCCTTCCTCTGCGCCGGAGACAGCGAGGTCTGCTGGAGCTTGGCCAAGGCCTGGAAAGCCTCGACCTGGGCCTGGGCCAGACGCGTGGACTGGGCGGTCTGGCCCAAGGCTCCGCCCAAGGAGGGGAAGAGTTCGCTGAGCAGGGCCTTTCTCCAGGCCTCCAGCCTGAGCTCCGCCGGCCTGAGCTCTTCCAGGTCCTTGGCGGCGCCGATGTCCGCCTTGATCCGGGCCAGCTCCGGGGAGTATTTCTCCTTGGCTTGAGGCGCGACCTTGTCCAGATAATCGGTCCAGTTCTGCGCCGCGTCCGAGAGCTTGAGCCGGTCCCTCTGCAGGATGGCTTGGGCCGCGTCCGGCTGGCCCTGGGCCGAGGGCGCGCCGGCGGTCGCGAGCAAGAGCAGGCCTGGCAGGAGGTAGCGCATGACATGAGTGTAGGCCATTTTGCCCCAGGATGCCAGGGCCCCCAAGGGCCTAGGTGGACTGGGCCGAAAGACCTAGGCGCTTGAGCGTGAAGCCGGGCCAGCCGCAATTGCTAGAATATCCCCGCACATGAGGATCTTCAACACCTTGTCGCGCTCTTTGGAGGAGCTGCAGCCTCTGGCTCCGCCGCGGGTCGGGATCTACACCTGCGGCCCCACGGTCTACAACTATCAGCACGTGGGCAACTACCGCACCTACATCTTCGAGGACGTGCTCGTCCGCACCCTCCAGACCGCCGGCTTCCAGGTCCGCCGGGTCATGAACATCACGGACGTGGGGCACCTCACCTCGGACTCCGACACCGGCGAGGACAAGCTCGAGGTCGGCGCCAAGCGCGAGGGCAAGACCGCCTGGGACATCGCGGCTTTCTACACCCAGGCCTTCCTCAAGGACATCGCTTCTTTGGACGTACTCCCCGCGGACGTGCTCTGCAAGGCCACGGACCATATCCCCGAGCAGATCTCGTTGGTGGCCAAGCTCGCGGAGAAGGGCCTCACCTACAGGATCTCCGACGGCATCTACTTCGACACGGGACGATTCCCGGCCTACGGCAAGCTCGACCCGGCCCGGCTCAAGGGGCAGAAGGCCGGAGCTCGGGTGGACGTCGTGGAAGGCAAGAAGAATCCGGAGGATTTCGCGCTCTGGAAGTTCACTCCGCCGGGCCAGAAGCGGCACATGGAATGGGACTCGCCCTGGGGCAAGGGCTTCCCGGGCTGGCACATCGAGTGCAGCGCCATGGCCATGAAGTACCTGGGCGAGAGCTTCGACATCCACTGCGGCGGCGTGGACCACATCTCCATCCACCACACCAACGAGATCGCCCAGGCCGAAGGGGCCACGGGCAAGCCGTTCGTCCGCTACTGGCTGCACGGCGAGTTCCTGCTCATGAACAGCGCCAAGATGGCCAAGTCCGCGGGGGGCTTCGTGACCTTGGCCGACCTCAAGGAGAAGGGCTTCGACCCGCTCGACTACCGCTATCACTGCTACACCGCGCACTACCGCAAGCAGCTCGACTTCACCTGGGAGCTGCTGGCCTCGGCCCAGACCTCGCGCCGCCGCCTGCGCGAGGCGGCCGCCGCGGTCAAGGGCGGCGAGCCTATGCCGGCCTGCCCGGCAGGCCTGGAGACGTTCCGGGCTGCGGTCGAGGACGACCTCAACATGCCGGGGGCCGTGGCCGCGGTCTGGGACTGCCTCCACAGCGATGCCCCGGACGGCGCCAAGAAGGCTCTCGTGGAAGAGGCGGAGAAGGTCCTGGCCTTGGGCCTCTTCAAGGAAGAGGCGCAGGCCGCCCTCTCCGCCGAGGACGCTGAGCTCGTGGACCGGCGCGCCCAGGCCCGCGCGGCCAAGGACTTCAAGCTCTCCGATGAGCTGCGCAAGCAGCTGGACAGCCGCGGCATACTGGTCGAGGATACCAAGCAGGGCCAGCGCTGGCGGAGGAAGTAGCCGGATGTCCCGCCGGGAGCAGGGGTCCGACGCCCAATGGCTGAGCGGCTTCCATAGCGTGCTCGAGACCTTGCGCGGCAAGCCGGGCAGCGCCAAGGAGCTCCTAGTGGCCGAGGGCAGCCGGGGCCCGGAGTTCGAGGAGCTCATGCGTCTGGCCCGGGAGGCGGGGGTGCGCCTGCGCTACGTGGACCGACGGGAACTGGACCGGGTCGCGGGCGGCGCCCGCCATCAGGGCGTGGCCCTGCGCGCCGCTCTGCACGAAGGCGGGTCTTTGAAGGGCTTGCTGGAACGCTTCCCTGAGGACTCGCGCAAGGGGCTCGTCCTGGTGGCCTTGGACGAGGTCCAGGACCCGCACAACCTGGGCGCCATCGCTCGTTCCGCGGTCAACCTGGGGGCGAAAGCCCTCATCCTGCCGGAGCGGCGCTCCGCGCCGGTCACCGGGGCCGTGGTGGCGGCCTCGGCGGGCGCCATCCAGAAGCTCCCGGTGGTCAGCGTGGTCAACCTGGGCCAGGCGCTGGAGCGCCTCAAGGAAGCGGGCTTCTGGGTCTACGGCGCCGACGCGGCGGGCCGTCCGGCCTGGGACGCGGTCTTCAACACGCCCTTGGTGCTGGTCATCGGCTCCGAGGGCTACGGCATGAGGCCTTTGGTGGCCTCGCTCTGCGACGAGGTGGTCAGCATCCCGCAGGCGGCCGCCGGCGTCGAGAGCCTCAACGCCTCTTGCGCGGCGAGCGTGCTCCTCTACGAGGTGGCGCGGCAGGTCAGGAAGGGGTCATGAGCCACGGCCACGAGCACGGGCATTCCCACGGCCACGCGCATCACGGGCTTTCAGCGGTCCAGTCTTTGACCTGGGCCCTGGGCATCACCGCGGTCTTCTTCGTGGTGGAGTTGGTGGGCGGCTGGTGGACCGGCAGCTTGGCCTTGGTCTCGGACGCCCTGCACATGGGCTTCGATCTCACGGCTTTGGGTCTGGGACTCTTCGCGGCCCGGATGGCGCGGCGTCCGGCCGATCCCAAGCGGACCTTCGGCTATCAGCGCGTGGAGGTCCTGGTCGCCTTCATCAATGGGGTCACCCTGATCCTCATCACCGGCGTCATCCTGCGCGAGGCCTACGTGCGGTTCTTCGCGCCGCAGGATATCAAGGCCAAGGAGATGCTGGTCATCGCGGTCATCGGGCTTTTGAGCAACTTGGCCGCCGGAGCCGTGCTCTACCGTTCCAGCCGCTCCAACATCAACCTGCGCGGGGCCTTCCTGCACGTGCTCTCCGACGCCCTGGGTTCGGTGGGCGCGGTCATCGCCGGCATCGTCATCCTGGAGTTCGGCTGGCGCCAGGCGGACCCCTTGGTGAGCGCCGTCATCTGCGCCGGGATCGTGGTGACCTCGTATTGGCTGGTGCGCGACTCGGTGCACATCCTGCTTGAGGGCACCCCGTCGCACCTGGAACTGGAGCAGATCCGCGCCGCGCTGAGCGTTTTGCCCGGGGTCAGCTCGGTCCATGACCTTCATCTGTGGTCCGTCACGCGGGGCACGGAGTCCATGAGCGGGCACGTGGTGGTGGAGTCCGACGCTCACACCGCCGCGACCCTGCGCGCGGGCGCCAAGCTGCTCAAGGAGCGCTTCGGCATCACGCACGTGACCTTGCAGGTGGAGACCTCGGGGCAGCCCGAGTGCGAGGACACGGTCCCGCCGCCGACAGAGCCTTGATGAAGCGGGACTCTGCCGCCCTCCTGCTGCTCAACGGGGGGCTTCCCGAGCCGGGTCTGGTGCGCCGCCTGGCGCGGCGCTGCTCCGTGCTGGTCTGCGCTGACGGGGGGGCGCGCCACGCGGTCCGGCTGGGCCTGCGGCCGGACGTGGTGATCGGGGACATGGACTCGGTGCCCAAGCCTCTGCCGCGGTCCTGGCGGGGGACCTCGTTCCTGTGCGATTTCGGCGAGGACTCCTCGGACTTCGAGAAGGCGCTGGCTTTTTTGGCGCGCGCCGGCATCTCCCGGCTTTATGTGGCGGGGATCCTGGGCGGTCGGCTTGACCATTCCTTGGTCAACCTGGCTTTGGCCGAGGCTTGGGGCTGCCGGCGCAGCTTGGTCATGGTGGACCGGGGGTTGGCCACGCTGTTGGGGCCGGGCCGCTACCGGCTGGGGGTCAAACGAGGGGGGATGCTCTCGCTTTTGGCGGCCACATCACGGGCCAGGCTGTCGGCGAGCGGGGTGCGCTATCCTCTGCGGCGGGCGGTGCTGTCTCCGGGAGGCCGGGGTCTGAGCAATGTGGCCGAGGGCGCCGTGGCTTTGACGGTGCATTCGGGCCGGGTGTGGGCCGCGAGTCCCGAGCCTTTCGGGTTCTGAGGTTTCAGGCCCTGCCGGCTGGGGCTCAGCGCGTCAGGCGATGGGATGGGTCGAGACGCTCGCGTATCCACATCTTGATGATGGCCTGGCGCGAGACGTTGAGCTTGAGGGCCTCTTGGTCGAGGAGTTCGACCATCCAGGACGGGAAATCGACGTTGACCCGCCGGACGACGGCGGCTTTCTCGAGGTCGAGGAAGGCGGAGATGTCCTCGCCGCGGTCGAACTTCCTGTCGAATGCGGCGGCGCTAATGCTCTTGCGCATCTTCTTCGTCCTGGATGTGGCTTTCATATGACTTCTCCAAGCGGCGGTCCGCTCTGTGGCAGCTGATGAGCCGTATGGCTGAGCCTCGTTTCGTGAAGACGGCAGAATAGCACTTGCCGTCCGCCTTGGCCAGGATCAGGAAGCGGCTTTCGCCGACGACGTCCCTGGCTGGGATGATGACGTGGGGCTGGTCCCATAGCTCTTGAGCCCAGGAGAGGTCGACTCCGTGGCGCTCTTTGTTGATCCGGTCCTTCTTGGGGTCGAACTCGAAGTGCTCCATAGAGAGTATAACAGTTATACCTAGAGGGCGCCAGGTGCGGCATCGGGGCCTTACTCTATATACGATTGAGGGCTGGAAAAGTTCCGTGGTGGGATCGTGTCGTGAGGCAACGCGGAATCGGAGACGAGGAAAGGCGCTGAACGGGCCGTGTATTTGGATTTTTGGCTCAACGCCGGGCTCGGCGGCGCGCCTCGTGGAGTCCAATAGCGCGCGCGGCTGAAGCGAATGTTGGGCGGAGACCGGTAGCGCAAGCTCTCATCGCTTCGCCGTTGATAAGATAGCGACAACGCTTTTATGCCCCGCGTCTTTGGCCAAGTCGATTGCTGTCACGCCATTTTTTGCCTTAATCCGGGTCCTCGCCCCGCGCTTTAGAAGCGCCTTCACTATGTCTTCCTTGCCTAGCTGAGCTGCGAACATTAGCGCTGTTGCGCCGGCACTGTCCTGTGCGTTTGGATTGGCCTTCCTCCGCAGTAAGGGTTCAGCGGCGGCAAGGGGTCCGTTGGTAACCGCGACCATGAGCGCCGTAGTCTTTCCTGGTTCCATCCGGCAATTCGGATCAGCTCCGCCCTTTAATGCGTGTTCGATCCTTGCCGCATTCCCGTCGCGGGCCGCCTCCATCAGAGGTTTGCATGAATCGGGCAGATGCACTCTGACCATCTGCCCTGCCTGACTCGGCGTCCACGCGAACAGGCATGCGGCCGCGAATGCACACAGTAGGATGTCCATTGGCGTCTCCTCTGGCCCGCCGCTTTAAATTCTGCCTCCTAGCGCTTGGCCACGCCGGCCAGGTGGTCCAAGGCCTCGCGCAGGCCCTCGTGCACGGCCTTGACCGCCGCCGGCTTCCAGGAGCCCTGGGCCTCGCGCAAGAACGAGGTCTTGTCCACCCGGTTGTCGAAGCGCGCCACGGGCAGATGGTAGGTCTTGCCGTGCGCCTTGACCGTGACCGTGCCGGGCCGCTCGGAGTTCTTGAGCAGCCACTCCATGTCGTCCTGGCCGTAGTCGTTGAGCATGACATCCAGCGGCACGCCGTGGTGCAGGATCGACCCCGGGTCCTTGGGGTTGCTGCGCGCCTGGTTCTTGCGGCGCGATTCCTCGGGGGTCACCCAGATGTAGAGGATGGCGGCCTTCTCCAGCAGCTTGGGCGAGAGCCGGGCCAGCGAATAGCGGTAGCCGAACGGCTCGGCTAAAGGCTGTTGGGAGTGCAGCGGGCCGCCCCGGGCGAACTCGATGACCAAGGTCTTGCCCTCCAAGGTGCTGGGATAGCTCTCCTGCTTCTCCTTGACCATCTTGCGGGCTTCGGTCTCCAGGGCCTCGGCCAGCTTCATCCGGCAGGACTTATCGAGCTGAACCAGCCGCGCCGGGGCGCCGACCTTGACCGAAGCGCGGTCCAGGCGGTCCAGGAGGTCCAAGGCCGCGGATTTCGGGATGAGCAGCCTCTTCTGCAGCAGGTCCTCGTGGTCCTCGTTGACCAGCTCGATCAAGGTGCCCCAATCCAAAGGGTTGCGGAAGGGCTGCTCCGGGGACTGGAAGAACACGCGCTCGTGGCCCAGGCGCACCAGCTCGTCGTCGACGCGCCGCATCATGTGCACGTAGGGGAAATCGTCGAGCTGGACGCTGGGGCCCATGTGGAAGTCCTGGCGGCGGGGCTCGGCGGGCATGAGCTCCAGATAGCGGCGCACCTCGGATTTGCCCGAGGCGGGCAGGGCGAGCAGAAGGACGGTGTCGAGGACTTCGTTCATGATTTGACCTCCACGGGTCGTATTGGTATCTCGTTGGCCTTGGCCAGCTCCCAGACGCGCTTCTTCTCGGCCAGGGACAGGAAGCCTACGGCCACGAGGATGAGAGCCAAGGAGCCCCAGTCAGCCGGACTGGGGAACTTGGCGCCGAAGATGAAGTATGACAGCAAGGTCGCGGTGGTGCCGGCCACCAAGGAGGTCAGGCGGTTGACCAGGCCGGCGAAGGTGGCCGTGCGGCCCTTGAACATGAAGATGAAGACCGAGAAGAAGGCCACCATGCCGTAGACCGCGCCGGCCCCGGTCGCGGGCAGCCACTTGGGGTGGATGTTGACCAGGGCCGCGTGGAACTCCAGCACGGGCCGGGCCTGGGACGAGCTGGCGAAGACGCCCAGGGCGATCAGCGCCATGGCCACGGAGGCCGAGATCTGCTCGATGGAGAAGAACCACTTGTTGTCGAGCGGCGCGCCCTTGGGCCGGGTGTTCTTGTAGTAGTTCATGATGTAGATGCGGATGGAGTAGGCGCCGATGTAGGCGGAGAGCACGGCCATCGCCGCCGCGTTGTGCAGGAAGTCGAAATCCTCGCTGCGGGCCAGGAAGATCTGCGTGGCGGCCGCGGACACGGCGAAGATCATCGCCACGTTCTCCTCCCAGTAGACCTTCTTCCGGAGGATGCCCTGGCGGATCTGCGCCTCGTCGATCAGGCGGCTGATCACGATGACGCTGGCGCGCATGATGATCATGGCCACCATCACGGACTTGAGCAGCATGTACATCAAGGTCGTGGTGGGGATGACCACGGCGGTCATGATGCCGGAGGGGATGATGTAGAGGAATTCGGCGGGCAGGCGCACCGGCCCGAGTTCCACGTACCGGCCGGGCTTGTTCCCGGTCCGCCACCAGCCCGCGACCAGCACCACGACCAGGCAGATGAGCGAGCCGCCGAAGGTGCTCCAGACCAGGAACTCCATGTCCGTCATGACCGGCGCGACCACGGCGTAGTGGCCGGTGAAGCACTTCGTGGCTACGCCGAAGATGACGTAGAAGAAGTAGTAGGCCAGGCAGAGCTGGACCAGCCGTCCGGTGGAGCCTTCAGCGGTTTTCCACATAGCCTTTCAGCGCTTCGGCCGCGCTAGGACGGTGGGGCAGGCTCTTCACCTCGCCGATGAACGAGAGCTTGTGGTAGAAGTCGTTGCCCTTGTCGTCCACCAGGATGAAGGCCGGGAAGTCATTGACGTCGATGGCGTAGACCGCCTCCATGCCCAGCTCCGGGTACTCCAGCAGCTCGACCTTCTTGATGTTGCGCTCCGCCAGGATCGCGGCCGGGCCGCCGATGGTTCCCAGGTAGAAGCCGCCGTGCTTGTGGCAGGCCTCCGCGACCGCCGCGCTGCGGTTGCCCTTGGCGATCATGACCAAGGACGCGCCTTGCGCCTGGAAGAGGTCCACGTAGGAGTCCATGCGCCCAGCAGTCGTCGGCCCCAAGGACCCGGAGGGTCTGCCGGGCGGGGTCTTCGCGGGACCGGCGTAGAGCACGGGATGGTCCTTGAGGTATTGCGGCAGGCCCTCCCCGCGGTCGAGGCGCTCCTTGAACTTGGCGTGGGCGATGTCGCGCGCCACGATGATGCGGCCGGTCAGCGACAGCCGGGTCGCCACCGGATGCTTGGAAAGCTCGGCCCGGATGTCCGGCATGGGGCGGTCGAGGTCGATGCGGACCGCGTCGTCTACGCCCTTCTTGCGGTACTCGGCCGGGATGAGCTTTTCGGGGCGGCGCTCCATCTCCTCGAGCCAGACCCCGGCCGCGTCGATCTTGGCGAGCATGCTGCGGTCCGCCGAGCAGGAGACGGCCATGCCCACGGGGCAGGACGCGCCGTGGCGGGGCAGGCGGATGACGCGCACGTCGTGGGCGAAGTGCCGGCCTCCGAACTGGGCGCCGAAGCCGGATCTGCGGGCGGCCTCCAGGAGCTCGCCTTCCAGGGTCGGGTCGCGGAAGGCTCGGCCGTGGCTGTCGCCGCTGGCGGGCAGCGCGTCATAGTAGCCGGTCGAGGCGAGCTTGACGGTCTTGAGACAGGCGTCGGCCGAGGTCCCGCCGACCACGAAGGCGACGTGATAGGGCGGGCAGGCGGCCGTGCCCAAGGACTTCATCTTCTCGATGAGGAACTTCTTGAGGCTGGCGCAGTTGAGCAACGCCTTGGTCTCCTGGAAGAGATAGGTCTTGTTGGCGGAGCCGCCGCCCTTGGCGATGAAGAGGAATTTGTATTCCATGCCCGCCGTGGCGTAGATGTCGATCTGTGCGGGCAAATTATTGCCCGAGTTCTTCTCCTCGTACATGTCCAGGGCCACGGTCTGGGAGTAGCGCAGGTTCTCCTGCGTGTAGGTCTGCCAGACTCCGCAGGTGAGCCACTGCGCGTCGTCGGCCCCGGTCCAGACCTGCTGGCCCTTCCAGGCCGCGATGGTGGCCGTGCCCGTGTCCTGGCAGAAGGGGAGCTCGAACTTGGCGGAGATGACGGAGTTCTCCAGCATGGTGAGGGCCACGAACTTGTCGTTGGCCGAGGCCTCGGGGTCCTTGAGGATGTCGGCCACCTGGCGCTGGTGCGCGGGGCGCAAGAGGAATTGGATGTCGCGCAGGGCCTCCTTGGCCAGCCCAGCCAAGGCTTGGGGCTCCACTTTGAGGATGGGCTGGCCTTCGAACTTGGAGACGCTGATTCCGGCCTTGGTCAGCAGGCGGTACTTGGTGCGGTCCTTGCCCAGCGGGAACGGGGGATGATACTCGAATCCTGCCGCGGGCGTGGAGGTGGCGCGTTTCATGATTGGATTCTACAATAAAAACGGGCTCCGGCCAGGTGGGCCGCAAAGCTGC
The DNA here is from genome assembly GCA_026388095.1 of Elusimicrobiota bacterium. Taxonomy (NCBI): domain Bacteria; kingdom Pseudomonadati; phylum Elusimicrobiota; species Elusimicrobiota bacterium. The sequence continues at coordinate 164,576 of JAPLKL010000044.1, forward strand.
CTGCGGCTTTACGGCGGGCGGACCAGCCCTGAAGCTGAGTCAGGACCTGCGGGTCTTTCCCAATCCTTTGAGGACGGCGACGAGCCCGATGGCGGCCAGGATGCCCACCACGGCGTAGCCCGCGGCGGCCAAAGTCAGAGAAACGACGAGCGCCTGGACGCCGGCGCCCACGCCGAAGACCCCCGCCAGACCCAGGACCCCGGCCATGATGTCCTTCCAGAGCGGCTGCCCGCGTCCCGTGCCGATGGTGTTGAACGCCAGTATCGCCGCGGCGGCGAGTGCCGCCAGACCGGCTCCGATGGCCACCGCTCCGAAAAGCGTCCCCGTCAGCAGCGCGAGGGCCGCATTGACACCGACGCCGGCCAAGAGCGCCAGCCCCAGGGCTGCGAGGGTCCCGAGCAGGGCGGGATTGGCTCTGCCGCTCTCTGAGCTGCGCTGGCTTGCCGCGAGGGCCTGTGAGGCCGGAGCGGCCGGCGGCTGGGCGGGCGGCTCGCCCTTGAGCGCGTCGCTCACGCCGCGGGCCGCGCTGAAGAGGGCCATGAGCGGCGTCCCCAGAAGGAGGACGGTCAGCAGGGCCAGCTGCGCCAGGCGCAGGCCCAGGAAACTGGCCGCGGCCGCAAGCGTTGGCCGGCCGCTAACCGCCGTCTTGTCGCTGGCTCCCTTGAGCAGCGGCTCGGCCAGCGCAAGGAAAGACTCCTTGGTCGCCTTGCCCTCGGTGTGCTCCTCCCAGGCCTTCAGGAAGCCGGAGAAGAACCGGGCCGCCGCGGACTTCGGGTAAGCCTCATCGATCGCGCCCTTGGCGTAATTGAAGGGGGCGCGCAGGGTCCCCCAGACCAGGGCCAAGGCCGCGCTCACCGCGAGGTCGGCCAGCATCATCAGCCCCATGGGCACCCAGATGACGGAGAGCCACGAGCCGTTCCACACGCTCTTGTCCAGCCAGTAGCGGGCGTGATGGCTGAGGTTCCTGTAGAAGTCGGTCTCGCGGTCCCAGACGCTGACGAGGCGGTAGGAGTCCTTGAAGCTCGTCCAGAGCCCCTCGAAGACGGATGCGAAGCCGCTGAACACCCAGCGCGGCAGGTGCATGAGCAGCAGCGGGCTGGTCAGATACGCCAGGACGGTCACGGACAAGGGGAGCAGGCCGGCCAGGCCGGTCAGCACGATGCCCACGCCCGCGGCCGCGGCCACGGCGGCGAAGAAGGCGCCGATGTATTCCGGGTCGTCCACGGAATAGGTGGACTTGCCTTCGGCCAGCGCCTTGCCCAGATAGCGCGTCAGGCCCCAGCCTCCGACGATGGAGAGGGCCGCCATCCAGAACGCGTTGGTCTTGGCCAGCGCGAGCAAGCCCAGCAGGCTGAAGGGCAGCACCGGCGTGAGATAGAGCATGCCCAGGCCCATCGCGGCCAGCAGGAACCCCGGCAGCTGGCGCACCAGCTTCGGGGTCTTGGCCGGCACGAAAGGCAAGGCGGCCAGGCTCAAGGTCGCGGCCAGATAGACGCCGCCGACGAGCGGCCCGGCCGCGGCCAACAGCGGCAGGCCCAGGAAGTAGACCGGCAGCAGCGCCAGCCCGGCCGCTATCAGGCGCGGCATGATGTTGCTCGTGCCCGGCTGTCCCGGCTGGTCCGGGTCCTGCGGGCCGGGCTGCGTTCCGGGCCGGTCATTGCGGTCCACGTGCATGCGGCGCGGGTCGTGCTTGGCATCGTCATAAGTCTCGGAGAGCTTGCCGAAAGCGCGGAAGAAGCCGGCGATGCCCAGGACCGGCGTGCCGACCACGGCGTAGGCGAGCCAGGCCCACTGCAGGAGCCGGATCGCGAAGGTCGCCGGCAGGCTCACGAATTTGTTGCGGGAGTTCGCGTAAGGGATGAGCGGCTCCTCCACGCGGTTGAAGAGCGACTTCTTGGCGCCCTGCACGTTGTCGAACATGAAGTGCGCCCAGGCCGCGAGGAACTTGGTCGGCTTGGAATCCGCCTTGAGCTCGTGAGCCGCGCCCCAGAGGAACATGACCGGGGCCTGCGCCGCGCCCACCACCGCTCCGCCCGCCACGGACAAGGCCCACTGCACGAGCTGTGAGAGCCAGATCGGGACCCAGATGCCGGCCAGCCACACCGCGTTCCATAAGGACTGCTTCAGCTGGGCTCGGGTATAGGCGGTCAGGCGCTCATAGGCGTTCGTGTCGCGTCTTAAGGAAGACTCGACCCTGTCCAGGCCGCGGATGCTCTCGAACATGTTGCTGAAGGCAGAGGTCATGCCGTAGCCGACCCAGGAGGGCAGATGCATCAGCAGCAGGGCCGCGAACGGATAGGACAGGATGCCCAGACCCGCGGCCAGCCAGCCGGCCGGGGAGAGCAGTGCCAGCCCCGCGCCCGTGATGGCGCCGAGGCCGCCGAAGAAGGCGGAGAGGGACTTGCCGCTGTCATAATCGTTGCCGTCCTGGGGGGACTTGCCGTAGCGCATCAGGCCCCAGCCGCCCAAAGCCACGAGCGTGCCGATGCCGTAGGAGCCGAAGGCTATGGCCAGAGCGCCCAGGCCGAGGAGCGCGGCGCCGGGCAGGACCCGGACCGCCTTAGGGGTCTGGTCGCCCACGAAGGGCAGGACCGCGAGCAGGACGCTGGCCAGGACCACGGCTCCGCCGGCCACAAGCGAACCGCCGGCTAGAAGCGGCCAGCCCAGGAGCGCCGCGGGCAGCAGCGCCAGGCCGGAAGCCATGACGCGGGGCCAGAAGGGGCTGTTTTTCTTGGGGCCCGGGTTCTGGTCCTTCATCTCGGGGATGCCGCTGACCACCTTGGTCTCGCTCTTCCCATAGTAGGCCTGCGCGGCCAGCGCGATCTCTTCGCCCGCGGGCCGGGCCAGCTGAACGCCCGCAGACAGGTCGCCCATGGACTCCGCCGCGGCCACGAAGCCGCCGTCGGCCCAGGAGGCGGCCGGGGCGCCGGTCATGATGGATTCGATCCGGGCTCCGACGCCGTTGGCGGCCTCGGCTCCGGCGTGGGAGATGTCTCCCGCGGACTTGAGGGTGACGTCGACCTGCTGCGAGAGGCCGGTGATCTTCTGGGCCACGGGCGTGGCGGCTGCAGGCGCCGGAGTCTTGGAGAGAGTCCGAGTCTGGTAGAGAGAAGGGGCTTGGAGAGGGGCGGCCAAAGACGGGATCTGGCTGATGGGGGAGACCGGCGCGGCGGTCATGCCGACCTTCACGGCCGGAGCGATGCCCGCGGACAGGGAACCCGAGAGGCGTAGGTCCTGCGCCGGGGCCAAGGTGGTGTTCAGGTTGGAGCCGATGGCGATGCTGCTCAGAGTCGTGATGGGGGCCACGCCGGTCTGTCTGGCGACGCCGGCGGCGGAAGTCATCGTCGCGGCCGCGGCTTCATAGGCGGCGAAGCCCGGGGAGAGGGCGACCAAAGCGGCGGACAAGGCGACAGAGACGATGCTCTTGAACAAGGAAAGGTGGCGCCAGGGCATTGAGATCCTCCGGAACATCAATATAGTATCCCAATTCTACTTATACCCTGCTGCGGCGGGCTTAGGTCTTCGAGGGCAGGCGGGCGGAGGAAGATGGCCTATGGATATCAGGGCCTGTTGCCGGGCCTGGTCCTAGGCCGGGAAGTCCAGATGGCCTGCTCCGACTCAGTGCTTCCCGGGGGCCGGGATCTGGCCGTCCACGCCGAAGATGTAGGAGATCAGCGCCGCGCGGACCCACATGCCGTTGCGTTCCTGGCGCCAGAACACGGCCCGGTCGTCCTCGTCCACCGAGGTCTCGATCTCTTGGCGGCGGGGCAGGGGATGCATGATGATGGCGGTGGGCTTGATGGCCTTGAGGTGCTCGGCGCGGAAGTGGAAGCGGCTCAAGTCCAGGGATTTCGACTCCCCGGCGGCGTCGTGCTCGTCCTGGATGCGGGTCATGTAGATGGCGTCCGCCTCGGGCAGGACCGGGCCGAGGTCGTCGGTCTCGCGGTAGGGGATGGAGTGGCGCCTGAGGAAGTCGAGGATGTCCGCTTCCATGCGCAGCTGGGGCGGGGACACGAAGACCAGCTTGACGCCCTGGTAGTTCTTCATGAGGTAGGAGAGCGAGCGCACGGTGCGGCCGCGCTTCAAGTCCCCGACCATGACCAGCGTCTTGCCTTCCGGTCCGCCCGGCAGGCTGCGATGGAGGGTGTAGGCGTCCAGGAGCGCCTGGGTGGGATGCTGGTCCTTGCCCGAGCCGCCGTTGATGACCGGCACCGGCCGCTTGACCCGGTTCATGAACCAGGCCGTCTTCTCGACGAAGCCCGGCGTCGGGTGGCGCATGATGATGAGGTCCACGTAGCTGGAGAAGGTGCGCACCGTGTCCTCCGGGGACTCGCCCTTCATCTCCGAGGAGGTGGAGGTGTCGCGGATCTCCGAGGTCTTGAGGCCCATGATGTGGCAGGCGTTGAGGAAAGAGAGGAATGTGCGCGTCGAAGGCTGGACGAAGTAGAGCATGGCGCGCTTGTGGGCCAGCAGCCGGGACACGGCGTCGGCCCCGGCCTTGGCCTGGGTGGTCGCGCGCAAGCGGTCGGCCACGGCGAAGAGGTGGTCCAGCAGCGCCCGGTCGAACTGCTGGGAGAAGAGGCAGTCGTAGAGCCGGCCTTCCCGCGAGAAGAACGGCAGCTTCTGCGACACGTCGCTGGCGTGGAACTCGTCCCAGTTGCGGCCGACCTCGGTCATGAGCGCGGTCCTTTTCATCAGCCCTCCTGCGTTTTTTTGCGGCGCTATGATTCTACGATTTTATGCGCGGGGAAAAAAGCTCCGCCGCTTCCTTTGGGAAGCGGCGGATGACGCGACAGCCCGTCCGGGAGCCCTCAGCGCATGGTCAGCGACATGATCGCCTTCTGCACGTGGATCCGGTTCTCGGCCTCGTCGTTGACGATGGAGATCGCGGGATCGTCGATGAGCTCGTTGGTGACTTCCTTGCCGCGCTTGGCCGGCAGGCAGTGCATGTAGTTGGCGCGCGGGTTGGCCTTCTTGAAGTGCTCGTGGCTGATGCACCAGTCCTTGGCGTACTTGGGGCCGCAGGCCGCGTGCTTCTCGGGGTCGCGGGCCCAGGACTTGGCGTAGATGACGTCGGCGCCCTTGGCCGCCTTCCAGATGTCGTGCTCGATGGTGAGCTTGCCGCCGGAGACCTTGGCGGCCTTCTTGGCGAACTCGACGTATTCGGGGTCCACGTCGTATACGCCGGGCTCCTTGGGATAGGCCAGGACGATGTTCATGCCCAGCACGGCGCCGGCCGCGATCATGGTCTGCGGCACGCCCGCGGACTTGGCCCGGTCGTCGTAGGCCCAGGACATGACGATTTTCTTCTTCTTGTAGTCCTCCTTGCCGAACTTCTCCATCATGGTCATGATGTCGGCCATGATCTGGCAGGGGTGCTCCTTGTCGTCGAGCATGTTGATGACCGGGATGCTGGCGTCCTTGGCGATGGCGCGCAGGACCTCGCGGGCGTCGCCGTACTTGTAGCTCTCCGCGCCCATCTGGGCCTTGAGGTTGTAGAGGCGGATGGAGAAGCCGGCCAGGAACCGGCTGATCATCGCCCCGGTGTCCTTCCAGGATTCCTTGTTCTTGAGCTGGAGCTGCTCCGGGGTGTAGTACTGGCCGTGGCCGCCGAGCTGGGTGATGCCGGTCTCGAAAGAGATGCGGGTGCGGGTGGAAGGCGAGGCGAAGAGCATCCCCAGGCTCTTGCCGCGCAGGATGTGGCTGTGGTCCTCGCCGATGGCGACGCGGCGCTTGAGGTCGAAGGCCACGTCGAAGATGGTCTCCAGCTCTTCCTTGCTGAAATCCATGACGCTGATGAAATCCTTGCCCTTCATGTTGGTGATCATTCCCTTATCTCCTCCCTGTTATGATGCGCGGCAGAGCCGTACCTTAACATTTCTGCGCGATTTTGCGCAACAGCGAGGCTACTTCTTCAGGAGCTCGGAGACGATGCCGACATAGCCCTGGAAGGCCTTCTTCATCTGCTCGATCTCTATGTATTCGTTGGTGGTGTGAGCCAGGGATTCCAACGAGGGGCCGAAGCCGACGACCTGGCAGTCCCGGTCGGGGAACAGCCCCCGGTATTTCACCACGGCGCTGCCGTCGGTGCAGAAGCTGTAGGCCCCGATCTCGACCGGGAGCCCCATCTTCTGCAAGCCCAGCTTGGCCCGCGCCACGATCTCATCGGCCTCGCCGGCCTGCCAGGCGGGGGCGAATTTGGTCTGCTTGATGCGCACTCCCGTATAGGTCGTGCACTCGTCCTGCGCGTACTCTATGATGGGGTCCTTGAAGGACGGATAGAGCCGCTTGCCGTGCGAGACCACCGGCTCCATGTTGTCCCGGACCAGCTTGAGGATGGACTCCTCCGTGTCTCCGGGTAAGGTCCTGACGTCATAGGTGAGCTCCACCTCGTTGGGGACGGTGGAGTTGCCGCCCCGTCCGTCGATGCCGCCGCCGCCGCCCACCGGGATCTTGATGTCGGTGGGCACGATGTTGCGCTTGCCCAGCAGGCCGACCGCCTCGGAGCGGTACCAGACGTGGAAGGCCTCGATGATGAAGGCGACCTGCTCCAGGGGGTTGACCGTGCTCCGGCCCACGGAGGCATGCTTGCCGTGGCCGAACACGCTGATCAAGATCTCGCCCCGGCCTCTCTGGGCGATGTTCAGCCGGCATTCGGAGGCCTCGCCGACGATGACGTAGTCCGGCTGGAGCTTCTTCAAGGCCTCCAGGAAGCAGACGCCCTCGAAGAGCTCCTCCACGACGGTGCCGACCAGGTAGATCTCCCCGGCGCAGCCCTTGGGGGCGAGGCTCTTGAGGAACGCGGCCGCGCCGAACATGGTGGCGAAGGCGCCCTTCATGTCCGAGGCGCCCCGGCCGTAGAGCTTCTGGTCCTTGATGGTCGCAGAATGGGTGCTGGTCTCGGCGTCCCATTTGGAGGGCTCGGCGTTGACCGTGTCGAGGTGGCCGGTGAGCACCACCTTCTTGCCTTTGCCGTCGCCTATGACCACCTTGCCGATGAAATTGCCCATCCGGTCGCTGTAGGCCTCGTCGAAGCCCAGCTTCGTGGCTTCCCTGATGCAGAGCTCGACCACGGATTTTTCCTGGTCGGAGAGGCTTTTCTGCTGGATGAGCTTCTGCGCGAAGCTCACGACGCTGGAGAAGTCATGGTCCTTCAGGGCGGACAGCAGTTTCATGGGAGCGCCTCCGATCATTCCGGGTCGCGTGGACATAAGGGTATAATACAAATCCAGGAGGCGCAAAATGGACCGAACCAAGGCTTTAGGCCGGATATTGGAGCGCGACCGCGGCCGGATGGTCGAGTTCCTGCGCGACATCATCGCTTTGCCCAGCCCCAGCGGGGGCGAAGGCAAGGTGGCGCGGAGGACCGTCCAAGAGATGAAGGCGTGCGGCTTCGCCAAGGCCTTCGTGGACAAGATCGGCAACGCGGTGGGCGTGATGGGCTCGGGCAAGCCCGTGATCCTCTTCGATGCGCACATGGACACGGTCGGCATCCACGACCGGAGCCTGTGGAAGTGCGACCCCTATAAGGGGAAGGTCGACGCCAAGTACGTGTACGGACGCGGCGCGGCCGAGAACAAGGGCGCGCTGGCCTCCATCATCTACGGCGCCAAGGCCATGCGCGAGGCCGGTCTGCTGGCCGGGACCGTGATCGTCACGGGCAGCACGCTCGAGGAGGACTGCGACGGCCTGGGCTTGTGGTACGCTTTGGCCAAGACGGGCTTGAAGCCCGAGGCGGTGGTGATAGGGAAATTCACGGAGCTCAAGGTCATGCGCGGCCAGCGCGGCCGCATGGAGATCCAGGCCACGGTGCCGGGGAGATCCTGCCACGCCTCCACCCCGCAAGAAGGGGTCAATCCCATCTACGCGGCCCTGCCGCTCATCGCGGGCATCGAGAAGCTGGATCCGAGGCTCAAGAGAGACGCGTTCTTGGGCAAGGGCACCATCGCGGTCACGCAGATCAGCGTCAAGAGCCCGGGCTTCAACCGGCTGGGGCACGAGGTGCGGCTGTCCATCGACCGTCGGCTGACGGCCGGGGAGACCAAGGAGCTCGCGCTGCGCCAGATCCGCGCTTTGCCGGGCGCGAAAGGCGCCAAGGTGGAGACGCTGTTCTACGAGAAACCGGCCTCGACGGGGCTGGTGCAGAAGACTGAGAAGTACTTCCCCGGCTGGTCCATGCCCGAGGACTGCCGGGTCGTCCGGGCGGCCAAGCGGGCCGCGGCGGCGGCTCTGGGCGCCCCGCCCGTGGTGGACAAGTGGACGGTGAGCTCCAACGGTGTCTCCTCCTGCGGCTTGCTGGGCATCCCGAGCGTGGGATTCGGCCCGGGGGAGAAGCGGTTCCTGCACAACTATGAGGACCGCATCGCCATAGCGGACCTGGTCAAGGCGGCCAGGTTCTACGCCCTGTATCCTGGGGCGTACCAGGCCTCCAAATAGGGCCGGTCCCGCCCATGGACTTTCCCACCGGAAATGCTCTATAATCCGAAGAGCCGGAACAGGCGCAAATATCTAAGGAGAGGAACCCCATGAATCTATTTGGAAAGCACCTCGTCTGCACGCAGGAGTGGAGCGTGGAAGAGCTGGAGGCCGTGCTGGGACTGGCGGCCGAGATGAAGAAGGACCGCTTCTCGTCCAAGTACACATCGATCCTGCAGCACAAGACTTTCTTCATGTTCTTCTACAACCCCTCGGTGCGCACCCGCCAATCGTTCGAGTGCGCGGCCACCGAGCTCGGCGCCCATGCCCAGTTCCTGGAACCTTCCGCCATGCGCCTGAAGACCAGCAAGTCCGCCGGCGAGACCATCGAGGACGCGGCCAAGGTCATGAGCCGCTACGCCTGCGGCCTGGGCATCCGCATCCTGGAAGACAAGGTCCAGCAATACGGCGACGGGGACAAGTTGCTGCGGGAGTACTGCCAGCACGGCTCCATCCCGATCGTCAGCATGGCCCACGACAAGTTCCACCCCTGCCAGGGCCTGGCCGACGTGCAGGGCGCGCGCGAGCATCTGGGCAGCATCAAGGGCAAGAAGCTCCTCATGGTCTGGGGCCACGGCGCCCTGGCCCGCTCCTGGTGCAGCGTGCAGGAGAGCATCCTCATCAACTCGCGCCTGGGCATGAACGTGACCTTGGCCAATCCCAAGGGCTACGACCTCGACCCCGAGGTCATCGCCAACGTCAAGAAGAACTGCCAGGCCGCCGGCACCAAGTTCGAGATGACCAACGAGCCCGTGGAGTGCTACCGCGGCGCGGACATCGTCTACTCCCGCAACTGGATGAGCCCCCACGCCTACGATCCGGAGAAGGGCTTCCAGAAGCAGCCGGAGATCGAGGCCGCGCTCAAGTACACGGACTGGATCACCGACTCCAAGAAGATGGCGCTCACCAACAACGCCCTCTACACGCACCCCATGCCGGTGGACCGCGGCCATGAGGTTTCGGACGAGGTCTGCAGCGGCCCGCGCTCCATCATCTACGACGTGGCCGAGAACCGCCTGCACGCTCAGAAGGCCATCATGGCCTTGACCATGAGCAAGTTCGACTACAAGCCGTCGGGCAAGCCCGCCGGCAAGCAGCGCGTGGCGGCATAGGGGGGCTTATGGCTAAGAAGAACCTGAGGATATTCGCGTTCGGCGGCAACGAGGTCTCGCCGGTGGGCTTGAAGGACGCCAAGACCGGCAAGGACCTCATCCCGGACGTCGCCCTGCAGTGGCAGAAGACGGCGCAGACCTGCAAGCTGGTGGCGGACATCATCGAGAGGCACCCCGACGACCTCTACGTCATGACCCACGGCAACGGGCCGCAGGTGGGCAACATCCTCCTGCGCGCCGAGCACTCCCGCTCCATCCTGCCGTCCTTGCCGCTCGACGTCTGCGGCGCGGACAGCCAGGGCGCCATGGGCTACATGCTGGGCCTGCTCGCCAGCGAACTGCAGACGCGTGGCATAAACAAGCAGGTCGCCGCCTTGGTGACCCAGGTGGTGGTGGACCGCAACGACCCGGACTTCCAGACCCCGTCCAAGTACGTGGGGCCGACCTACAGCAAGGAAGAGGCCCTGGACCGCAAGGCCAAGGACGGCTGGGCCGTCAAGCTCTACAAGAAGGACGCCTCGGGCCAGGAGCTCTGGCGCCGCGTGGTCCCGTCCCCGGTCCCGACCGACATCGTGGAGATCGACGCGGTGGAGGCCCTCATCAAGGCCGGCATCATCCCCGTGACGGTCGGCGGAGGGGGGATCCCGGTATCCGTGGTCGCTCCGACGACGGAAGGGAGCCAGGACGTCTACACCTGCAACTACGACATCAAGTTCAAGAAGGCCAAGGGCAAGCCGGCGAAGATCTATTCCGGCGTGGAGGCCGTCATCGACAAGGACCTGGCCTCGGCGCTCTTGGGCAACATGCTGCTGAGAAGGGCCAAGGCGCGCGGCGAGGAATACCTGGTGACGCTCACCATCTTCACGGGTGAGGACGGCGCCAAGCTCAACTACCAGAAGCCGGACCAGGTGGACCTGCGCAAGCTGACCCTCAAGGAAGCCCAGGAGATCTACAACCGCAAGCCGTGCCCTTTCCCGGCCGGAAGCATGGGGCCGAAGATCAAGGCCGCCATCAAGTTCATCGAGGAGGGCGGGCAGGCGGCCTACATCAGCAAGACCGAGCTCTTCGACAAGACCTTGGTCGGGACCGCGGGCACGACGATAGTCCCGTAACGGCGATGAAAGCCCCCCGCGTCGGCCCGGCCCTGTGGGCGGGACGGCGCGGGGGCTTCCTTTTGCGAGGAGGGCTCTGATGAAGGTGGAGACCGGCAGCGTGGTGGGATTCAGATGCGTCCGATGCGGCAAAGATGCCCCGGACGCCAAGGGCTACGTCTGCCCGGCCTGCTCGGGCAACCTGGACGTGGTCTATGACTATAAGGCCGTGAAGGAGAGGCTCACCCGCAAGAGCCTGGAGCAGAACCCCGACCGGAGCGTCTGGCGCTACAAGGACATCCTGCCCATCGCCCGGTACCAGGGCGTGCCTATCGTCCACATCGGCTGGACCCCGCTCTACAAGGCCGAGCGCCTGGGCCGCGACCTGGGGCTGGCGAACCTCTATCTCAAGGACGACGGCCGCAACCCCAGCGCCTCCTTCAAGGACCGGGCCGGAGCCGTGGCCGTGGCCAAGGCCCTGGAGCTGGGCGAGAGGACCATCACCGGCGCCTCCACCGGCAACGCGGCCTCATCCATGGCCTGCCTCACGGCCGGGCTGGGCTTGAAGACCATCATATTCCTGCCTGAGAAGGCTCCCGTCGCCAAGATCGCCCAGCTCCTGGTCTTCGGGGCCACGGTCATCGCGGTCAAGGGCACCTACGACCAGGCCTTCGACCTGTGCCTCAAGGCCACCGAGGAGTTCGGGTGGTACAACCGCAATACGGGCCATAACCCTTTCACCCGCGAGGGCAAGAAGACCTGCTCCTTCGAACTCGTCGAGCAGCTGGGCTGGCAGTGCCCGGACAAGGTCTTCGTCCCCGTGGGCGACGGCAACATCATCAGCGGCATCTGGAAGGGCTTCAAGGACTTCCACGCGCTCGGCCTCATCGACCGCCTGCCGCAGCTGGTGGCGGTGCAGGCCGCGGGCAGCGACGCGGTCAAGCGCGCCTTCGAATCCGACGGGGTCATCCGGCCGGTGAGCGGCGACACGCTCGCGGACAGCATCTCCGTGAGCGTGCCGCGCGACGGGGAAGCCGCGGTCAAGGCCTTGCGGGAATCCAAGGGCTTCGCGGTCTCGGTCACGGACGACGAGATCCTGGCCGCGCTGCGCGACACGGCCCGCCGCGAGAGCGTGTTCGGCGAGCCCGCGGGCGTGACCTCGGTGGCGGGCTTGCGCAAGGCCGCGGGTCTGGGTCTCGTGAAGCGCGACGAGCGGGTCGTGGCCCTCATCACCGGCAATGGCCTCAAGGACGTGGCCAGCGCCATGAAGGCCGTGGGCAAGCCCTACCTCATCGCGCCCGACGCCGGAGAACTCAAGAAGCTGGTCCGATCGCAGAACATCCAATAGGAGAATCCCATGTCCAAGAACGACGCAGTCCTGAAGAAGACCGTGGCCCGCTGCCGCGAGCGCGGCATCGTCATCCCGACTTTCGCGCAGCTGGCCAATCCCGCCTCGGTGCCGGACAGCGTCAAGAAGAGGCTCAAATCCGTCGGCCTCTGGGACGTGGACCCGGCGAACCTCTTCCGCATCACCTGGAAGAACGACGTCAAGACCGGCCTCTTCGGCGACGTGAACTACCTGGAGATCCCCAGCGAACTGACCGGGGTGCCGGCCCGCGTCATCGGGCTCGTCGGCAAGTACTTCCCGACCGGCGCGCACAAGGTGGGCGCCGCCTTCGGCTGCCTGGCGCCGCGCCTGGTGACCGGCGAATTCGACCCGAGCTCCCAGAAGGCGGTCTGGCCCTCCACCGGCAACTTCTGCCGCGGCGGGGCTTTCGACTGCGCGGTGCTGGCCTGCACGGCCGTGGCCATATTGCCCGAGGAGATGAGCCAGGAGCGCTTCGCTTGGCTCAAGTCCATCGGCGCCGAGGTCATCGCCACGCCCGGCTGCGAGAGCAACGTCAAGGAGATCTACGACAAGTGCTGGGACATCCGCAAGAACCGCAAGGACTGCGTGATCTTCAACCAGTTCGAGGAGTTCGGCAACTCGCTGTGGCACTACCACGTCACGGGGCCGGCCATAGAGGAAGTGTTCGCGAAGGTCAGGGGCAAGAAGGGACGCCTGGCGGGCTACGCCTCGGCCACGGGCTCGGCCGGGACCATCGCGGCGGGTGACCGGCTGAAGAAGGACTTCCCGCTCGCCAAGGTCGGGGCGGTCGAGGCTCTGCAGTGCCCGACTTTGCTCTTGAACGGCTTCGGCGGGCACCGCATCGAGGGCATCGGCGACAAGCACGTGCCCTGGATACACAACGTGCGCAACACGGACATGGTGCTGGCCGTCGATGACGAAGACGTGGTGCGCCTGCTGCGGCTCTTCAACGAGCCCGCCGGCAAGAAGATGCTCAAGAGCCAGGGGCTCAAGGAGTCCTTCATCGAATCCTTGCCGCTCTTGGGCTTCTCCGGCATCTGCAACATGCTGGCCGCGGTGAAGATGGCCAAGCACTATGAGCTGGGCAAGGATGACGTCGTGTTCACCATCTTCACGGACTCGGTCGAGCTCTACGGCTCGCGGCTCAAGGAGATGCACCAGGAGCACGGCGTCTACACCGAGACCCAGGCGGCCGGGGATCTGGAGCGCAGGCTGCGCGGGGTGGGCATCGACCATCTGCGCGAGCTGGGCTACTACGACCGCAAGGCCCTGCACAACCTCAAGTACTTCACCTGGGTGGAGCAGCAGGGCCGGACCGTGGAGGACCTCAACGCGCTCTGGGCCCCCGAGTTCTGGGACCGGACCTTCGCGCAGGTGGGCGAATACGACAAGCTGATAACGGAGTTCAACGAGCGGACCGGCCTGCTCAAGGATTCCGGCGCCAAGGCCGTGGGGGCGGGCGGCAAAGCCTAAGCTCGACTAGAAAGCAAGAACCCGGCGGCTCCGCAACGCGGAACCGCCGGGTTTTCTTGTCGGCGTCTGCTACCGCTTGGCCCGCCGCGCCCGCTTGCGCGGCAGAGCCGTGAACGCCGCCTCGTAGAGCTTCAGGAAAGCCTTGTCCTTCGGGCGAGCCGAGGCCTTCTTAGACGCGACGAGGTTCTCCAAGGCCCCGCAAGCGATCCGGAAACCCGCCACGCGGAACTCCCGCCGCGTCTGCCACCACTCCGCGAACGAGAATCCCTTCGCCTCCAGCAGCAGCTCCACGGACAGGGCGTCGGGCCGCTCGCCGCACACGGTCGTCCTGAATCCCAGCAGCCGCTTGAAGACCAAAGCGTCGGGCTTCACCAGCGGCTCGCCTCCGACCTGGAGCTGGAAACCGCAGCGCGCCAAGGTCCTGACCGCTTTGCGGAAATGCTCCAAATCCGGCCTTACTAGGACATCACAGTCGTAGGTCGAATAGGTCTGGGAGAGCTCAGGGGCGTAGTGCCCGACCGCGAGGGCGCCCACCAGCAGGAAATCGATTTTCTCCGCCCTGAGACGGCGCAGGAACTCGAGATGCGGGGCTCTGAGCGTCACCGGGCGATGGCGCGCATGTGCAGGATGAACGACTGAGCCGCCAGGTGCAGACGGGTCTTATCCGCGCCGGGCCGGTTGGCTGGCAAAGCCGAAAGACGGCGCGTCAAAGCCCGCAGACGGCGGGATAGGCGCTGCATGTTCTCATTATACCTCGTTGGGCGGCAGTTTATGTATCATAAGCGATATGCGCCGCCAGGCCGCGCTGATCCTTGTCGCCGCCGTCGCCCTGGCCGCCTGCGCGGCCCCGTCTCCCCGGAGCGCCGTGCCGCCCGCCGAGACCGCCGACGACGGCCTCGCCTGGGCCCGCGGCAAGATCTGGTATCAGGTCTTCCCTGAGCGTTTCCGCAACGGCGACCCATCCAACGACCCTACAGTGGCTGACGTGCCGGAGACCGACGGCAAGCACAGATGGCATCTTTCGCCTTGGACCAGCGACTGGTACGAAGAACAGCCCTGGGAGGTCAAGCGCTCCACCGACTTCTACCACATGGGCGTGGTCTTCGCCCGGCGCTACGGCGGCGACATCCAGGGTGTCATCGACAAGCTCGACTACCTCAAGGACCTCGGCGTGGATGTCATCTACCTCACCCCCGTCTTCGAGGCCCCCAGCCTGCACAAATACGACGCCTCCAGCCTCCACCACGTGGACCTCCATTTCGGCCCCGACCCCGCCGGCGACAGGCAGCTCCTGGCCGAAGCCCGCGAGACCGAAGACCCGGACACCTGGATCTGGACCAAGTCGGACATCCTCTTCCTCCGGCTCATCAGGGAAGCGCACGGCCGGGGCATCAGGGTCGTCATAGACGGCGTCTTCAACCACACGGGCCGGCAGTTCTTCGCCTTCCGGGACCTGCTCAAGAAGGGCAAGAAGTCGCGCTACGCCGACTGGTACATGGTGACCAAGTGGGGGGAGAAGCCCGGCGACGAGTTCGAGTACAAGGCTTGGTGGGACGTCAGATCCCTGCCCATCCTCGCCCGGGACAGCCAGGGCCTCCTGCCCGGGCCCAGGAAATACGTCTTCGCCATCACCAAGAGGTGGCTGGCCCCCAACGGCAGCGCCAAGGACGGCGTGGACGGCTTCCGCCTCGACGTCATCGAGGAGGTCCCCGCGCCGTTCTGGAAGGAATGGCGCGCGCACGTGCGCTCCATCAAGCCCCAGGCCCTGACCGTGGGCGAGATCTGGGGCGACGCTTCGGGCTGGGTCAAGGACGGCCGCATCGACTCCACCATGAACTATCAGTTCGCCCAGGCCGCGGTCGGCTTCTTCGTGGACCGCAAGACCGCGGTCTCGGGCAGCGCCTTCGCGGCGCGCCTCAAGACGCTCCTGGATTCCTACGCCCCGCAGAAGGCCCAGCTGCTCTTGAACCTCATGGACTCCCATGACACGGACCGCCTGGCCAGCATGATCGTCAATCCCGACCGCCCCTACGGCCAGCGCCACAGCCCCCGCTCCAACCCGGACTACGACGTGCGCAAGCCCGGCGCCGAGGCCCTGCAGGTCCAGAAGCAGGTCGCCGCCTTCCAGATGGCCTTCCTGGGCGCGCCCATGGTCTACTACGGCGACGAGGCCGGCATGTGGGGAGCGACCGACCCGGATGACCGCAAGCCCATGCTCTGGCCGGAGCTGGTCTACGCGCCCGAATCTCGCCATCCGTTGGGAAAGCCCCGGCCCGCGGACCCGGTGCGTTTCGACACCGGCTTGTGGGGCTTCTATCGGAGCCTGATGCGCGTGCGCCACGAAAGCCCGGCGCTCTCCGGCGGCGACCTGCGCTTCTTGAAGGCCGCCCTGTCCCAGAGCACGGTGGGATTCTCCCGCCGCGCCGGGGAGTCCGAGGCTCTGGCCCTCTTCAACCGCGCGGACCAAGTCCACCGCCTGTCCCTGCCCGTCGCCCATGCCGGCTACCGCGATGCGCTCGGCAACAAGACCTTGGCCTCGGCCAAGGGGCGTCTGCGCGTCGAGGTCCCGGCGCACGGCTTCCTGATCCTGCTCTCCCAGCCTGGGCCTTAAGGCCCAGGCGCGCGCTGGGTACTCTGGGCTACTCTGTGGTATAATCCAATGGTCCGCTTCTGACCCATAAGGAGACCCCGATGCCGAGACTGCTCCTCGCCGTGGCTTTCGCCCTCTGCGCCGCCCAGCCCGCCTTTGCCGACCCCGGCATCCGATCCGACGAATCCAACAAGTCCTTGACCGAGCTCAAGGGGCAGGCCCAAGTCGATGAGCTCCCCGCCGTTCAGGAGCCCTCCGGCGCGGCCGTGGAGCAGCGCTACTGGGTGGTGGTGAAGGTCGCCTCGCGCTCGGACCGCACGGCCGTCGCCACCGCCGGCATGGCCATCGAGGAGATCCGGCCCGACCGAGTGGCCGGCACCGCGCACATCAAGACCATCCAGGCCCTGCAGGCGGCCGGCTACGTGATCATGTTCCAACAGTCTTTGGTCCAGTGGTCGAAGGACTTCCCCGCGCAGGACAAGGCCTACCACAATTACGACCGCATGAAGGCGGCGCTCGACGCCGTGGCCAAGTCCAGCCCCAAGCTGGCCTCGGTCTTCTCCATCGGCAAGGGCTGGCAGGGCCGCGACATCTGGGCCCTGCGCTTCAACACCACCGAGTCCGGGACCAAGCCCAGCAAGAAGCCCGGCGCGCTCTTCGTGGGCGACCACCACGCCCGCGAGCACCTCAGCGTGGAGATGCCCATCAAGATCGCCGAGTACCTCGCGGCGCACCAGTCGGACGCGGCGGTCAAGAAACTGCTCGACTCCCGCGACGTCTACGTGGTCCCCATGCTCAACCCGGACGGGGCCGAGTACGACATCTCCACGGGACAGTACAAGTGGCACCGCAAGAACATGCGGGTCAACTCCGACAAGGAGATCGGGGTGGACCTCAACCGCAACTGCGACTTCATCTTCGGGGGCGCGGGCTCCTCGGGCTCCACCTACAGCGACACCTACCACGGCCCCAGCGCCTTCTCCGAGCCGGAGACCAAGGCCCTGCGGGACTTCCTGGACAGCCGGCCCAACGTGCGCACGCTCAACACCTTCCACAGCTACAGCGACCTGATCATGTATCCCTGGGGAGGCAAGGACGGGCCGGTGGATGACGCCGCGGACCTCAAGGCCTTCCAGGCCATGGCCGGGGCCATGGGCAAGATGATGGGCTTCGGGGTCGAGCAGTCCAACGAGATGTACGTGGCCACGGGCGACTGCGCGGACTGGGCCTACGACAAGCACAAGATATTCGCCTTCACCACGGAGCTGGGCGGCGGCAGCTTCTACCCGGGCGCGGCCGAGATCGCGACGGAGGCCCCGGGCCAGATCCAGGCCGCCCTCTACATGGTCGAGTACTCGGACGACCCGCATCGGGCCTCGTCCGCTTTCACCGCCGCGAAGTAGGTTTCGGGCGCTCAGCCGGCCGGGTCCGCGGTCAGGCCAGGCTCCTCGGGCACGGCCTTGACCGGCGCCGGGGCCAGGCTCACCCGGCGCAGCGCGGGGAAGAGCCGGGTCCAGGCCGCCACCACCGCGAGCGTCCCCAGCCCGCCCAGCACCACGGCGGGCACGGTACCGAACGCCTGCGCGGTCAGGCCGGACTCGAATTGTCCCAGTTCGTTGGAGGCGCCGATGAAGACCATGTTGATGGCGCTGACCCGGCCGCGCATGCGGTCCGGGGTCTCGAGCTGGACCACCGTGCCGCGCACCACCACGCTGACCATGTCGCAGGCCCCGGCCAGGAACAGGGCCGCCATAGAGAGGGGCAAGGAGCGCGAGAGGCCGAAGACAATGGTGAAGACGCCGAAACCGCCCACGCAGCCGAGCATGGCCGCGCCGGCCCGGCGTCCCAGGGGCCGGTGCGCCAGGGCCACGGCGGTCAGGATGGCGCCGATGCCGGGGGCGCTGCGCAGCAGGCCCAAGCCCCAGGGCCCGGTATGGAGGATCTCGCGGGCGTAGATGGGCAGCAGCGCCACCGCGCCGCCGAGCAGGACCGCGAAGAGGTCCAAGGACACCGCCCCCAGCAGGATCTTGGTCTTCCAGACGTAGGTGAAGCCGGCGAGCAAAGAGTCCAGAGTCGGCGGCTCCTGGCGGGCCTGGGAGCTCCTCAGGCGCATGGCCAGGATGAACAGGGCCGCGGCGATCAGGGCCGCGGCCGAGGCCGCGTAGACCGCATGGGCCCCTCCGGTCCAGCCGTAGATCAGTCCGCCCATAGTTGGCCCGAGGATGGTGGCGGCCTGGAACACCGACGAGCTCCAGGCCACGGCGTTGGGGAAATGCTCCTGCGGCACGAGCAGGGGCAGGAAAGCCTGCCCAGCCGGCCCGTAGAAGGCGCGCACGATGCCGAAGAGGACCAGGACGAGGTAGATGGGCCGGACCGAGGCCGGGCCGTGCAGGGTCAGGCCGAAGAGCAGCATGGAGCAGAGGGCGAAGCCGGCCAGGCAGCAGAGGATGATCTGGCGGCGGGGGAAGCGGTCGGCGGCGTGGCCGGAGAGGAGGAAGAGCAGGATGCCGGGCAGGAACTGCACCAGGCCTACCAGGCCCAGGTCGAGGGGGCGGCGGGTGAGCTCGTAGACCTGCCAGCCGATGGCCACGGACTGCATCTCGATGGCGACGACGCCCAGGAAGCGCGAGGCCTGGTAGAGCCGGAAATCCGGGTAGCGGAAGGCGGCGCGGGAATCGGCGGGAGGCGGCGGATCGTGGGTGATAGGTGCTATCATTTTATCAAAGCGAGGGCCGATGAGCGACGAGAGGATAACGATCGACGCCGCGAAGTGCACAGACTGCGGCTTGTGCGCCAAGGTCTGTTTTCTCGACTACGAGGCGGGCCCAGACGGCAAGGTCCGGACGCGGCGGCCTCTGGTCTGCGCGGCCTGCGGGCACTGCCTGGCGGTGTGCCCGGCCGGGGCCATAACCCATCCCCGTCTGCCCGGCCCCGGCTGCGAGCCCCTGCGCGAGGCCGACCGGCCGAGCTACGAGCAGTACCTGGGATTCCTGAAGATGCGCCGCTCCCGGCGCGAGTTCAAGGGCCAGCCCGTCCCGCGCGAGCTCGTCGAGAAGCTCCTCGACGCGGGCGCCCAGGCTCCCAACGGCCTCAACCGGCACAACGTCCATTACACGGTGATCACGGACCGCGCCGTGCTCCAGGAGCTCAGCGCCCGTGTGACGGCCGGGACCAAGAGGCTCGCCGCGCTGCTGCGCAACCCGGTCGGCCGGTTCTTCTTCCGGATCCTCAAGCCCAAGGTGTTCCACGAGTTGGAGTTCTTCCTGCCCCTGTTGGAGCTGCTCTCGGCAGGTGAGTTTCAGGGCCGGGACCTGGTCTGCTACGGCGCGCCCTGCGCCGTCCTCGTGCATACCTCGGAAGCGGACCTGTGCGGCCCCGAGGATGCGGTCTACGCCGCGGCCAACATCCAGTACGCGGCCGAAACCTTGGGCCTGGGCACCTGCGTCATCGGCTTCATCACCAACCCCGTCAACGAAGACCAGAGCCTGAAGAGATTGGTCCGCTTGCCGGCCGGGCATAAGGTCCACACCAGCATGGTCGTGGGCTACCCGCAGTTCCGCTACGCCAAGGCCGCGGCCAAGGCGAAGCCCAAGGCGGACTACCTTTAGCGGCTTTCAACGTCTCCGCAGGAGTTTGGAGCGAACGCTCCGAGGAGCCTGCAGGCCTCAAGCCCATCGGCATGGACGTCCGGATCGTCGCTTTCGAGCGCCGCGGAGACGTACACCCCGATCTTCGCGCTCGCCGTTTGCATACGGTACTGCGGAGTGCGAAGTCCGTCATTCTCGTCTAGGAAAACTGTGTCGGGAGAATCGACGACCCGCTGGAAGCGCTGCAGACTACGCAATTGCCTGCGAACGGCAGTCAGCATGTTTTTAGAGGCAAAACGTCGTGTCGCGGCATCAGAGGATCTCAATTGGTTCATGCCCTGGACCCAGCCCAATGGGAGCGGGTCATTCGTAGGCGCGTTCCCGATCACTGCTGAGTGGGAAGCTCTGGCTTTGAGCCGCAGCTGCCATTGGGGGGAGTCGATAAGTTCTTGGATCTCCAGTGCCTTGGACCGAGCCTTGACTATCTCTGGATCCTCGGATCCGGTGGATAGTTCATGGAATTCGGACAGAAGGCGTAGTGCAAGCGCCGAATCCAGAGTGTATGCATCGTCTGCGAGCTCGAACAAGGGCAGCGCTCTCTCGACGTCATCTGCAGGCAAGTTATCGACCAGGAATTGGTTGTCTATTTGATTTTCCTTTCGTTGATTAGAGGCCAGGTAATAAGGCATGTTAGAACGGAAGCTCGCAATGATTTGATGATGCAGCTCGGGGTCGGTCCGGCGCAAGAGCAGCGGCCGGAACGCGTTCCGGCAAGTCTCCAGGTCAAGTTTGCCCAGGCCGCATGGCTCAGCGACCGAATGGAGGAGAACCTTGATGGCTTGGCTGGCCAGGGGGCTTTTCGGGTGCTTGTCGGCGAAGGCTTCCAAGAGGCGTTTACCTTCGGCGCTTGACTGCAGGCTCTCGGCCTGCTGGAATTCCTCCAAGAGCCCCTTCGGCAGTCTTGCGGCACTTTCGAGCATGCGGATCCGGTCAGATACGGGCATCCCCAGGACCTGCGCGTATGGCGGCCCGCGGCGATACATCCTCAGGGCCCGAGCCATGTCACCTCTCCTTTCGTACAAATAGCCGAGTTCGTTGGCTCCCGGCAGCTTGCCTTCCGCGAGCAGGGACTCATAGGCCGCGATCGCTTCGTCGCGCTCGCCCTCTTCGCTAAGGCAGCGGGCGATATACTCGCGCGCATTTTTCTCCAGGAATCCCAGCCTTTTGGTGGCGATGGCTTTGCGATAATGCTCTTCCGATTCTCCGCACTTGCTCTGCGTGCCCAGGTGGTATTCTGCCTTGGCAAAATCGGCAATGCGGGGAATGGGTTGAGCCGCGCCAGCCTCGGCTGCTGCCATCGTCAAGGCCGCGAACGTGAGAATCAGGGTCTCCGATCCCTTGGTCAGAGCTGCCTCCTAGGAGCTTGAATGCGCTTTTGTGTATTATAACCTTTATCCGGAG
This sequence comes from Elusimicrobiota bacterium, assembly GCA_026388095.1. Lineage (NCBI taxonomy): Bacteria > Pseudomonadati > Elusimicrobiota > Elusimicrobiota bacterium. The sequence continues at coordinate 185,734 of JAPLKL010000044.1, forward strand.
TCGGTCCGCCGGAGGCCCTATTTTGAGGATACCGCGACCGAATAGCATCGTGATTTGTTTGCTATTCTTCGCCGCCAGCTCAGCGGCAGCCAGCGCCCAACAGACGTTCACGATTCCTTGGAACGATAAGGCGCTTAAAGAAGCCACTGCCAAACTTCGGCCGGGTGATTGGCTCCGATTCCAGGAGCCGGACGGGAGGGTCCTGTTTTCCTGGCAGGCCAGCGCTGATTTCCTGGCCGCGGAGAAGGCCGACAATTTGAAGACTTATCCCACGGCCGTCCGGCTCATCCGTCCGTTGGCAGAGGGCGGGGATGCCCGCGCCCAGGTCCGCTTGTCGCGTTATCTTCATTACGGATCCGGGGTGCCACGCGACGATCGTCAAGCTTTCAAGTGGGCCCTTAGCGCGGAAAGCAAGGGCTACGTGTTCGCCGCTTCCGATCTGGGAGTCTATTTCCATAGGGGATGGGGGGTTGCCCGCGATGACTCGAAGGCATTCGCATGGTATCGGAAAGCCGCTGAGCGCGGCTGCCCTCGGGCCGAGTATGGCTTGGCGGAATTATATCTCACGGGCGGCGGCGTAGCACCGGATGTGCCCCAGGCCGTTAGGATGTTCCGCGCCCTGGCGGAGAAAGGCGACGATGCCGCTCAGAATCAAATGGGTGTTCTCTATTTTAAAGGTGTCGGTGTCGAGCAAGATTTCAACCAGTCCATCGCTTGGTCGCAGAAGGCAGCATCGCAAGGGAATCCTGATGCGGAGAGAAACTTGGGCTCGATGTACGCGAACGGGAATGGGGTCCAACAGGATTATGGGAAGGCATGCGAGTGGTATAGGCGGGCCGCAGATCATGGCGACCTCAGCGCGATGCAAAGCCTGGCCATGCACCATTTGAATGGAACAGGCGTAACCAAGGACGTCGCGACTGCTGTGCAACTCCTGCAGTCGGCATCGAAGGCAGGCTCGGCCGAGGCAGAATATTCTCTAGGTCATCTTTATGCCGATGGGGAATCCACTCCGCCGGATGTGGGGCTGGCGGCGCAATGGTACACCAAGGCGGCCGAGCATGGTTACGGGCCAGCGCAGCATAATCTCGCCCTCATCTATCATTATGGCAAAGGAGTCTCGGCCGACCCGGAAGAGGCTTTCAAATGGGACTCGAAAGCTGCCGAACAAGGAATAGCCTTTGCGGAGGAATTCCTCGGAGAGATGTACGAATCAGGTGAGGGTTGTGAGAAGGATCCTGGTAAGTCGGTGGAATGGTTCCGTCGCGCCGCTGTGCAGGGCTTTGCCGTGGCGCAGGTCCGTTTGGCCTGGGCCTATAACGCCGGCAACGGGGTGGGACGCGACCTCCATGCAGCTTTCGGCTGGATGCTCATGGCCGCTATGCAGGGCAACGCTGAAGCCCAGCGAGAGGTCGCCGAAAGATACGAGTATGGCGAGGGGGTCGCGGCCGACGCAAAAAAAGCAGCGGCTTGGAAAGACACCGTGGATGCCAAGGATCCTATCGCGATGGCGAATGCATTGGCTCGCGCTTATGGAAAGGATCCCGGCGCGTTCCCGAAGAGCCCCGAGGTGCTCGACGCTCTTCGCTTGGTGATGGGCGAGGTCAAGGTCCCCCCGAAGGCTTCGCCTCACTAGCCGATATATTTAACGGGCTGACTGAGCCCCGGCCTGTTCGGCCAGCGCCTCGGCGTCCTTGACCGCAGACTCGCAGACTCCAGGGGCCAGACGCTCCATTTCCCGGACGTAGCTTTCCCCGTACCTGCGCGACAATGCGCCGCGCAGGGCTGTCGAGTCCACCCGGAACGGGCTCTCCACGTAGGATTCGGCGCCCGCCGCCTGGCGGCCCAGCCGGTCCTGGACGATTTTGAGGACCTCGCCCCAGGCCTGGTTACGGTATTCCAGGGCGCGCAGGGCCGAGCGGGTCTGTTCAGCCTTCCAGCGCAGCCGCTCCTTGGCCCGGCGCTTGCGGATGGGATTGATATCGGCGGCATGTTCCGACTTGATCTGGCCCACTGCGGCCTGGAGATCGGTGAGAAAGGTCGCGTCGGCCTTCTCCTCTTGTCCGCGGGAGAGCTTCTCCTCCGCACGGCTGAGATACTCCTCCGCCTCCTGCCGCTTTCCCGCAGCGAGGAGCTTGAGGGCTTGCCGTTCGTCGACCTTGGCAGTGTAGACCTTCAGACGCAGATTCCCCTCGCGGTACATGCCGGTATCGGGAGCGAGGGACGAACAGACAGCCATCATCAAGATTACCGCGATGACTATGAAGACTAGGATGCATCCGAAATGATCATCCTTGTTCTTGCCCATGGCCCGCGGCCTCCCGTCTACAACTCGAGCAGTTCCTTCATCCCCCGCCGCCGCATCCCGGCCTTCAGCGCATCCAGGAAGACCGAACTCAGCGCGCCCGAGGCCATGGCCCTCCTGACCGGGTCGAGCCGCAGGAAGCCGCCCACGAAGGCCCGCAGGAACCGGTGCGTAGCGCTCTTCGGGTCGTCGAAGAGCGTGTTGGCCAGCGTCCCCTTCTCCAGGCCCTGCAGGATGACTTTCTCGAACGTGTTCTCCGGCGGGATGACCCTCTGGGGCCGGCGCTCCATGCGGATGGCCTTGCGTCCGCACTTGATCACGCAGACCCCGCAACCCAGGCAGGCCTCCGCGTCAATGCGGGCGCGCTTGTCCTCCAGCCGGATGGCGTTGACCGGGCAGACCTTGGCGCACATCCCGCAGCCGATGCAGAGCTCGCCCGCTGTCTGGGCCAGGAACCCCGACGTCACCACCGCATTCGGGTAGCCGTGCCTGGTGATGCCGGAGAGGGCCGAGCAGCAGCATTTGCAGCAGTGGCAGACGAAGGAGACCCGGCGCTGCACATTGTCCGCGCAGAGCACCAGGCCGTACTCGCGGGAGGCGGCGAAGAGCTCGCGCATCTCGGGCTTGCCGAGCTCCCGGGCCAGGCCGTGGCGGATGAGGTAGTCCGCCGCCGAGCCGAAGGAGGTGCAGGTTTCCAGGGGCACCTCGCAGATCTTGGCGCCCAGGTGCTGCTTCTCATGGCGGCAGGCGCAGATGCCCACGGCGCAGCGCTTGGCCTTCTCTATGAACGTGGAGGCCTTCTCGTAGTCCAGGATCTCGAGATGCCCTTCAGCCGGGAGGGCCTCTTCCCGGGCCACGGCGCGCATGATGGAGACCTTCTCGCCGTGGCCGAAGTTCGCATCCCAGAAGGGGCTCGCGTCCATGTACTCGTGGAAGAGCCGAGCCCAATCCTTGGTGTTCAGCTGGCCGCGGGTGCGCATCATGGTGAACTCGAAGATGCCGATGACGAAGGGCGAGGGCGAGTAGCGGTAGGCGCCTTTGAGGCGCAGGTCCAGGACCAGGCCCTTACCGGTCGCCGACTCCAGCAGGGCCTTGAGCCTCTCCCGGGGGATGCCGGTGGCCTTCTCCAGGCGCTCCAGATCGGAGAGCCCAGCGGGCATGCGGCTGACGAGCTCGGCTTCCTCTTCGGTGTAGAGCTCCTTGAGGATGGCTCGGAAGGACTCGTTGTAAGGCACGCGGCAGCTCAGGCTGTCGAGCTTGGCGCCCAGTTCCCGATACGCGTCTTTGGCCGCGAGATGGCCCATGGCGGGTCAGCCGAGGTGCGGCAGGTGCGCCTGGCGCAGCACGGATTTCTTGGAGCCGTAGAGGAAGTAGATGACCAGGCCGACCACCAGCCAGCCCCCGAAGCGGACCCAGTTCATCCAGCCCAGGCCCAGCATGAGGTAGAGGCAGAAGGCGATGCCCAGAACGGGCATGGTCGCGCCGCCGGGCACGCGGAAGGGCCGGTGGCGGTGGGGTTCCTTGTAGCGCAGGATGATGACCCCGATGCAGACCAGCACGAAGGCGAAGAGGGTGCCGATGTTGCAGAGGTTGGCCATCTCGTCTATGTTGCACACCGCGGAGAGCAGGCCCACGATCACGCCGGTCCAGATGGTGGTGACGTAAGGGGTCTTGAAGCGCGGGTGGACTTTGGCGAAGTATTGGGGCAGCAGGCCGTCGCGGCTCATGGCGAAGAAGATTCGGGGCTGGCCCATCTGGAAGACCAGCAGGACCGCGGTGTGCGCGATGACCGAGCCCAGGGAGATGATGCCGATGAGCCAGACCGGGGAGCGGTTGTACTCCAGGGCCGCGACCAGAGGCTCGGCGATCTTGCTCTTGAGTTCCATGACCGGTATCATCCCGGTCAGGGCCACGGTCACCAGGATATAGACCACGGTGCAGATGGCCAGAGAGCCGATGATCCCTAAGGGCATGTCGCGCTTGGGGTCCTTGGTCTCCTCGGCCACGGTGGAGACAGCGTCGAAGCCGATGTAGGCGAAGAATACCGTGGCCGCGCCCACCTGGATGCCCTTCCAGCCGCCGGGTGCGAAGGGCCTCCAGTACTCGGGGTGGAAGTAATGGATTCCCACCCCGATGAAGATGGCCAACACCACCAGCTTGAGGCCCACCATCACGTTGTTGAAGGCTGTGCTCTCCTTGATGCCGATGACCAGCAGGACCGTCAGGGCCAAGACGATGCATAGGGCGGGCAGGTTGAAGACCACGGGCAGGCCCAGCACGTGCGGCACCGCAGCCAGGTCCAGGCCCTTCTGCACGAAGGTGCGGTAGTCGATGCGCAGCCAGATGGGGATGTCCCAGCCGAAGGCGGACTTGACGAAGTCGCAGAAGTAGCCGGCCCAGGAGATGGCCACGGCCACGTTGCCGATGGCGTATTCCAGGATGAGGTCCCAGCCGATGATCCAGGCCACCAGCTCGCCCATGGTGGCGTAGGAGTAGGTGTAGGCGCTTCCCGATATGGGGACCATGGCCGCCAGTTCCGCGTAGCACAGGGCCGTGAACCCGCAGGCGATGGCGGTGATGATGAAGGAGATGATGAGCGCCGGCCCGGCCGGGTAGCCGCTGGAGGCCCCGACCGCGGCCTCGCCCACCATGGCGAAGATGCCGGCGCCGATGACCGCGCCGATGCCCACCATGGTCACGTCCAACGGGCCCAGCACGCGCGCCAGCTTGTGGCCGCGGACCTCGGACTCGTGGATGATGGCGTCGATGGACTTGATACGCCGCAGCCCGCGCCAGCGGTTCATGCCCCGAGCCCCTTCAGAATCTCGGGGACGTCGGCGGCGCCGACGCCGGAGCGCCACTCCCCTTCCGGATAGATGAGCACGTTGGGCCCGTGCGCGCAGAGGCCCAGGCAGCCGGAGCGCGTCACTCGGACATTTCCCTTGAGCCCGGCTAGGGCCACGCCTTCCTTGAGCTTGGTCCAGACTTCGTCGCCGCCCCGGCCGGGATTGGCGCAGGCCTGGCGGCCGTCCGTGCGCGCGTTGGTGCACACGCAGACGAACTTCCGGTAAGGGGCGGGCCTGGCCAGCATCGGGCTATCCTAGCAAATCAATCGAGCGCCGCTATTGGCGGACCGCCTGCTTCTGCGGCGCGGCCTTGAGCGCCCGCTCGATGTCCGTATCATAGATGAAGCTCGGGCTGATCTTGAGCCTGATCTGGCCCTGCGGGTCTATGATGAAGACCTCGGGGATGCCGGTGACTTTCAAGGCGTGCTGGAGGCCGGAGGCCTCGTCGATGCCGACCCAGCCGGTGATGGGGTGGTCCTTGAGGAAGCGCTCGACTTTCTCGCGCGGCTCGTTGGTCACGGAGATGAACACCACGGGGCGCTCCTGGAACTTGGCGCGCATCTTGTTCATGTGCGGGATGGTCTCGCGGCAGGTGGGGCACCAGGTGGCCCAGAACTCCAGGACCACCGCGCGTCCGCGCAGCTCGCTCAAGGAGCCCAGCGCCGCGGCCGGCGCCTGGAGCAGGACGGGTATCCCTGCCTCGGGAGCGGGGCCCAGGGGCTTGGGCGGCGCCGCGCAGCGTTCGAAGGTCAGCAGGCTCAGGAGCAGGGCGCCCGCCAGGAGAAGGATGAGGATGGCGGCGTCGGAACGGTCCATGCCCGGGGCTCAGTCCCCGCGCGGAGCCGGTATGCCCACCAGCAGCAGCGAGGCCGGTCCGTCCGCGGCCAAGGCGCAGCTTTCCTGCAGGTCCGCCGGCACGAAGGCCGGGGCCGAGGGTGCCAGCCGCCAGGCGCGGCCGCGGTAGTCCAGCCGGGCCCGGCCCGAGAGGACCACGAGATGCTGGAAGGTCCGGGCCGCGGGGACGGTCCAGCGGCCCCCTTCCGCCAGGTCCAAGCGGCGGACCGTGAAGAAGGGCCACAGGGCCGGCCGGTCCAGGAGCTTCCAGAGCCGGCAGCGCCTGGCTCCCGCGCCGGGGTCCAGGGCTTGGGGCCGGCAGCGGATGCCGGACACCGTGGTGACCGAGAAGTCGATGCCTTCCATGCGGCGCCGCAGGGCGGCGTCGGTCAGGCCGAGAGCGGGATGCCCCTTGCGGAAGCGCGCGCCCTTCAGCCAGACGAAGGGAGTGAAGAAGTCGGCCACGCTGTAAGTGCAGTCCGAGCTCTGCTGGACCTCGGCCAGGCGCAGGTGCTTGCCCTCCGGCAGGGGCATCCAGACCTCGCTCTTGGGGGCCGCGGCGGCGCAGAGGCCCTGGCGCGCTTGGCTCAGCTTCTTGACCGCGCGGCCGCCTCCGGCCAGGATGAATTCCTGGAGCGCCTCCTGAGTGGGGTCCTGGGGATGGAACTGCAGGGAAAGGCCGAAGAGAGCGTGGATGAGGCCGGCCTTGATCATGAGGAGATTGCCCGTCTCCTGGCGCAGGTCCACCTCGTTGAGCACCCGGACCATGCGGTGGTGGCTGCGGCGCAGGTCCTCGGCCAACTGGGCGAGCTCCTCCCGGTCCATCCGGCAGTAGCGGCCCATGGCCCGGGTGAAGGAGCGGTCGCGGGCGGGCGCCGCCTCCCAGCCGGCCAAGGCCCGGTCCGAGGCCCAGGCTTCGTAGACCCTCTCGAAGCCGTGGAAGGCCCGCTCGTCGGGGAGGCGCAGGCCGCGGCGCAGGGCCGCGAGCAGGTCCTGCTCACGGCAGATCCAGGACAGGAACTCCTGGGGCCGCACCAAGGTGGAGAAGCCGATGTGGGCGATGGGGGGGAAATCCGTGCGGATGAATTTGGCGAAGACGGGCAGGTCGGGGCCGAAGAGGCGGCGCGACCAGGCGCCCAGCAGCTGCGGCCTGCGGCGCAGGACCTGAGCCAGAGTCCGCTTCTTGGAGACCCCGGCCGGGAACTCGGGCCGGGTCGAGTTGAGCCAGAGCTCCTCGCCCCAGGCCTTGATCGCGCGGCGGGAGATCAGCTTCAGGGGCGCTGCGGCCTTTGGGTCGGGCATGGTGCGTTCCCATTCTACTTGTTTCATCCTTGGGCCGGAAGGGCCGCAAGGCCTATTTGTCGGGAGCTTGACGGGAGTAGGACGCAAGGGCTATAGTGGCGGTGAGGCGTAAGCTCAGGAAGGATCCGGCTCGGGGACTGCGCCTTCAGCATGCCATGAGCAAGATAATGATCATTGACGCGGAGGGGCCTCTGGGCGACGTCTTGAAGGCCGCCCTGTCCCAGGCCGGGCACGAGGTGGCGGCCACGACGGACGGGATGGCCGCGGTCGAGGCTTACAAACACGACCGTCCGGATGTCGTGCTCTTGGACCGGGACATGCCGGAGCTGCTGGGCTCCAGAGTCCTGCGTTCTCTTAAAGGTATCGACCCGCAGGCCAACGTCCTCATGCTCTACAGGGACATCGATCCCGAGAGCGAGGTCGAATACCGGCGCATAGGAGCCCGCATCTTCTTGTCCAAAGCCGTCGGTATCGACACCCTGCTCCATGTGGTCAAGCGCAGCCTGAAGCTGGGATCAGGAGCGAGCGGCTACGACGGTTCCGACCAGATAGGCAAATCGGAGGTCCTGGTCATCGATGATGATGTCAACGTCAGGGACACGCTGAAGCCATTCCTGGAAGGCAAGGGCTATGAAGTCAGCACGGCCAAGGACGGAGAAGACGCTCTGCGCATCATGAGGAGCAGCCGGCCTCGGATGATCCTATTGGACGTGAAGATGCCGAAGATGAACGGCGTCGAAGCCCTGCAGGCGATCCGGCGGATCAATACGCAAGTCCCGATCTTGATGATCACGGGCCAGGATGACTTGGAGACGGTGCGCGAATGCATGCGGCTGGGCGCCTTTGACTATATGATCAAGCCTCTCAATTTGGAATATCTAGAGACGATCGTCTGGGGCAAGCTGCTTTCCATATAGATCGGGGCGGTTCCTCATCACCCGTCACAACCCTGTCGCTTGGAGGATCCGTTCGGCCAGGTGCCTGGCCAGCAGCGCGTTGCCTTTCGGCGTCAGGTGGCCGAAATCCCCGCCATACTGGTCGATGAAGTAGTCCGCATAGCGCCCCTGCTTCAAGGCCTGCTTGAACAACGCCTCGTTGTCGACGAATCTGACGCCTGCCAGCCCTCCGACCAGGCGTTCGAGATGCTGGACCTTCCTCATGGGATACTGCATGCAGAACAGCGCGGCCTTGCGGGACAGGACGGCCTGCGCCATGTTCCGGTAGTTGTCCCGGATGGCGGGGTTCTGCTGTTGGATGAAGATCTCGTCGGCCTTGGCCAGAAAGGCCCGGGCTTGGGCTTCGTCGCCCGCGGAAGAAGAGAGGATGGCATAGCAGCGCAGCATCCGCTCGTCGGTCACCGCCAGCCTGCGCAGCAAAGCTCTCAGAGTCGCGGTCTCGACGGGCTGGTCATGGCGCAGGGTGAGGTAGGAGAGCATGGCCAGGCTCTCCCAATCCGGGGCGGGGCCGGTGACGGCCTGCCGGAGCAGGCGTTGGGCCGCGGCCAGGTCGCCTCGGGACAGGGCATACCAGGAGGCGCTCTTCAGAAGGCGCAGGTCATGGGGGAATCTGGCCACGCCGGCGGCGAGCACGGCCATGGCCTCGTGGTCCTGATGCCGCCTGGGCGAAAAGGAGGTCGCCTTGCCCCGCATCGTCGCTGCGGCCGCTTCCCTGCGGAGGAGAGGAAAGGCCGGGGGCCGGCGCCTCGTCCGGGGGACTCTTTTTCTCAAGGAGCTGTTCGTTGACCGTCGCGGCGAAGCGCCCCAAGCGCAGGCCGTACCAACGCCGCTGGTCCAGGCCGCGCTGTATGCTGGGGTACTCGACTCCCGCCATGAGGATGACGATGTTCGGGGCATAGGTCGAGAGGTCCGAGGCCAGCCTCCCGGCGAGGAAGACGGTGCCCACTCCGGCCTGGCCGCGGTCGATGACGGTGAAGCGGGCCTTCTTGCTGCGGCGGTTGAGCTCGTCCTCCAAGTCGGAGGGATAGCCCCCGGCGGTCATGGAATCCCCGATGCAGAGGACGCGGACGGCGCCGCCGGCCTGCAGGCCCCTCCTGATCTTGGCGGCGCGGGTCTGGGCCCGCAGAGCGCCCGCGGCCCAGAATCCGGCTTCCAGCAGGAGCGCGGCGGCGGCCAGCCCCAATAGGAAGACGACGGCTTTCTGCAGCCAGCCCGGCATCTACAATCCCTCGTCCCGGGCGCGGCTGTCCCGGATGTGGTCGTAGAGACTGTAGCCGCTGAGCGCGAAGCACAGGCAGCCCACGAAGACCGCGGCCGCCCCGAGTCGAGCGTCGCAGCGCAGCAGACCCAGCGAGCCGAGCAGATAGGTCCAGTCGTGCTCGCCTCCGCCGATCAGGGGCAGGACTTGCGCGCGCGCGTCCGCCATATAGGGCCCGATGCCGAGGAAGTTGGTGGCGAACCAGAAGATGCAGAAATCCGCCGACTTGGGCTGCCGCTGGCGCAGGAAGGAGAAGTAGAACAGCAGGGGCATGAGCAGTTGCAGCAAGGTCCCGCCCGCAAAGCCCAGCCAGCGGCTGCCCAGGAGGCCGAAGACCGGATGGCCGGCCTCATGGACGACGAGGTCGAACCAGGTCATGATGAAAAGGGCGCGGCCCAGGGGCTCCCGCGCCGAGTAGAGCGCGGCGGCGGCGGCGCCGAGCGCGGCCAGCTGCAGCGGGCCGAAGCGCAGGCGCCAGAAGGCCTTGCCTTCCGGGTCGAGCCAGGCGAGGATGTCGCGCATCGCTGCGGTTATGATAGCTTTTCAGGGGTCGCGCCCCAGCTCCGTGTTTGGTATCATGGTCAAAGCCCGCAGCCGGAAACCCAATGCCCATCAAGGAAGCGCAAGACGCCCTGTCCCGCGCCTCGGAGCACGGCCGCGCTCTCTCGCGCAAGCTCGAGGACTTGGTCTTCCGCGCCCAGCGCATCGCCCGCGCTCTCAAGAACGGGACTTCGGTCCCCGATTCCATGTTCGCCCGCGACCTGAAGGAATTCCGGCTGGATATCCGCAATTTCGGCACTGAGCTGGGCGTGCTGCCGAACGCTCTGGCAGGCGTCGCTCAGTCAGCCCGGCTCGATCCAGGCGCCGGGGCGCCGGCCCAGGCCATAAGCCAGCTCTCCCAGCAGATCCACGACAACATGCTGGCTCTGGAGGACCAGGGCCAACTGGCGAGCCAGCACCTCCGCGGGGCCGAGTACAAATCTGATATGGGCTACTTGTTCGCGGAGATTCACGGCCTGGTCGTGCGGGCCCAGGGCCTGCCCGCCATCGCCGACCAGATCGTCAGCCAGGCTAAAGCCGCGCCTCCCAGCGCGCCGGCCGCGGCCCAGCCTCCGCCCGCAAGCGCTCCCGAGAGGCCGGCGCTCAATCCCCGCCGTGCCGTGCCTTTGCGGTCCATCGCCCGGTTCAACCCGGCCACTCCCGCCGCCGGCTTGCCCGCCCAGCCGGACGGCCCTGAACACAGGAATTAGCGCCCTGGTCCGGGCGCCTGCGTCTATTTCCCTAGGACGATCGTCGCCTTGGCTCTCAGCTCTTGGAGGTAGTCAGGCCAAGCCTTGGTGATCTTGTCGGCCGTCATCGTCCTGCGCAAGTCGACCTTGATCTCTTCGAAGACGGCGGGCTTGGCCGGCCTGGATTCCTCGGCTTTGAGCACATGATAGCCGAACTTCGTCTTCACGGGGCCGGCCACTTCGCCGGGCTTGAGCGCAAAAGCGGCTTTCTCGATCTCCGGAAGAAGAGTGCCCCGGGGCACGAAGCCCACGTCGCCGCCGCGCCCCTTGGTGGTGTTGTCTAGAGAGACCTGGGAGGCCAGCTTGGCGAAATCCGCTCCGGTCTTGATGGCGGCCAGGAAGTCGTTGGCTTCTTTTTCCGTGTTCACCTGGACATTCCGAAGATGCACGGCCTCCGGACTGGCCAATCTCTCCTTGTTGGCATCGAAGAATCCCTTGACCTCGGCGTCCGTCACTTGGATGTTCTTGGCCTTGGCCACCAGATTCTCCCGCAGGTTCTGGGTCTCGATCTGAGAACGCAGACCCTGGAGATTCGTCCCGTCGGCGGCCAAACGCGCGCTGAAGGCGGCTTCATCCGGGAACTGGCTCTGGATGCGCTTGAGCCGCGCCTCCACTTCCTGGGCATCCGGCTTGACCCCCAGGCCGGCGGCGGCTTGGGTGGTCAATATCTCATCCACCCTCTCATTGAGAACGGCTCTTCCGTATTCCCGCCAAGCCCGATCCATCATCTCGGTCCGCCTGATCGCGACGCCGTTGACCGTGGCGAGCACGGCCGGCGCTTTGGCCGGGGCCGCGGAAACGGCCGTGGCCAAGAGCAATCCGCCGAATAAGATCATGAGTGGGCCTCCTTCCTGGATCCGACTAGGGTAGAAGCTAACATTCTGGCCGCGGTCCCAGCAAGCGGCTCACGCTCATCGGCCGGGTCCGGCCAGGCCCTAGTCGAGGATCGCGCGGAAGGCCTTCCAAGCCGCCGGGTCGAACTTCGCTTTCTGGACTTCCATGATCTTCAAGGCTTCCGTTGATGTCATCCCCGCCCGGTAGGGCCGGTTCTCCATGAGGGCGTCGTAATAGTCGGCGAGGTTCGTGATCCGCGACTCGAGCGGGATCTCGTGGGCGGAGAGGGCCTGGGGATAGCCCTTTCCGTCGACGGTCTCATGGTGGGTCAAGGCGACCTTGCGGCCGACGCGGCGGCTGACGCTGTCCAGACCCCGGGCGGCGGCGATGATCCCGGCGCCCAGCGAGGTGTGGCGCTCCATGACCACGCGCTCCTCGGCCGTCAGCTGGCCCTCCTTCTTGATGACCGTCAGGACCGCCTCCTCGCGCTTGCCCATGTCGTGCAGGCGCGCGCCCCAGGAGGTCTTGACCGCGAACTCCATGGGCAGGCCCATCTTCCAGGCGATCAGGCCCGCCAGCAGCCCGACGCGCATCATGTGGGAGTGGGTCTTCGGGTCCTTGGCCTTCAGCGTGGCCAGGAGCTCGTCCTTGGCGTTCATCGCGGCGCCCGACTGGGGCGACGGGGCCTGGTCCGCGGAGGAGAAGATCTGGGCGGCGGCATCCAGCCGCTCGGCGTAGCCGCGATCGGGGACCAGAGCCTGGGACCAGTTGCGGCTGTCGTAGAAGGGGGAGGGGGGCAGAGCCAGCGGTAGCCGGATCTTGCGCGGGTCTTGCGGGGCCGTCCAGTCGGGCGCGGTGGCGGGGCCGGCCGAGTCCAAGGGCTGGGGCGGGCGCCAATCGCTGAGCAGGCGGGCGGCCGCGGCATCGGCGTTTCTCATCGCGCGCTCGGCGGCCATCCGGCGGACCGCCTTGTAGCGCTGGCCGACCGACGCGCCGTAAAGGGCCAATCCTTTGAGCTGCTCCTGCAGCGCCAGGGCTTCTTCGGGAGAGGCATCGTCACCGGCCGCGGTCAGCTCGGCGAAAGCCTGCGCGGTCCTGGCCTCGACCTCGGGGGCGGCGGCGCTGCGCGCGTGCGCCAGCACGCTGAACAGCTCGGCGCGCTGTTCGGCGCCGAGGCCGGCCGGGGCGGCGAGCAGGGCCTGGACGTTCTCGGGGAGATGGGCGGCCAGCGGGGCCAAGGCCGAGGCTCCGGAGGGCTGGGCCAGATTGATGGTCTGCAGGTAGCTGAGCTTCGGCGCCAGGCTGACAGTCAGTTGGCGGCCTTCGGAGGTGCGCAGCCAATCCTGGAAGGGTTTGAAGGACTCCACCCAGGCCGCGGGCGCTTTCTCAAAGAGCGGCCGGCCCAAGCCTGCGGCGACCGCTGGGCCGAATGCGCAGATTAAGGCGAGCAGCGCGAGGGCGGCGACGCGCAATCTCCTCATGCCAAAAGTATAGTCGGGAAACCGCCGCCGCTTCAGTGCCCAAAGGCCCAGCGGCCGCTGGGCTTAAAGACCAGCGGCTGCCGTATGCAAGCCTCCGGTTCAGCGCTTCACGCCGCAGGAGCCGCCGCCCTGCTTGGCGTAGTAGTGTTGGTGGTACTCCTCCGCCCGGTAGAACTCTCCGGCGGGCGCGATCTGAGTGACCACGCGGCCGTGATAGCGGTGCGAGGCTTCCAGGAGCGCCTTGGACGCCAGGGCCGCCTGCCTCTGCTCCTCGTCCGCGTAGAAGATCACGGAGCGGTACTGGTCTCCGACGTCCGGTCCCTGGCGGTCGAGGGTGGTCGGGTCATGGATGCTCCAGAAGGTCTTGAGGAGCTGGTCGTAGCTGATCCGGGACGGGTCGTATTCCAGGCGCAGGGTCTCGGCGTGGCCGGTGGTCCCGGTGCAGACCAGCTTGTAGGTCGGGTCCTTGGCCGTCCCGCCCGCGAAGCCCACCTCCGTGCTCAGCACCCCGGGCAGCTGGCTGAAGGCTTCTTCCACGTGCCAGAAACAGCCTCCCGAGAACATGGCGGTCTTGGTCTTGGGCTTGGCGGCCGGGAAGAGCCGCCGGTACGGCCCATAGCCCTCGGCCTCCAGCCGGTCGGCCGGGATGAAACGCAGGGCCGCGGAGTTGATGCAGTAGCGCAGGCCCTTCGGGCCCGGCCCGTCCGGGAACACATGCCCGAGGTGGCTGTCGCTTTGCTTGGAGCGCACCTCCATGCGCTCCAGCCCCGATGAGCGGTCGCTCTTGGAGGACACCGCCGCATCGGCGATCGGCTTGGTGAAGCTGGGCCAGCCCGTGCCGGAGTCGAACTTGTCCGTGGATGAGAAAAGCGGCTCGCCCGTGGTCACGTCCACGTAGATGCCGGGGGCGTGGTTGTCCCAATAGGCGTTGGCGAAGGGGGGCTCCGTGCCGCACTCCTGGGTCACGCGGTATTGCTCGGGGGTCAATCTCCGACGCAGTTCATCGGAGGACGGCTTCTTGGGTCCGGGCATGGGACCTCCTTCGGGCCAGGCTCCCGCAGACGCGCAGAGGATGGCCGCGGCTAGAACGCAGGACCAGACTCGCGGACTGTCCATATCCCTCTCGCATATGAGTGACTCCCGGAGGGCGCGCGTTACACGCTACGCGGACGCGCTTCTTTGATAGAATCAGCGTGCGTGGAGCTGGGATTCGAACCGGGATATCTGGACCGCCTGCACCGCCGCGATCCCGCCGCGGTGGAGCACGTGGTGCGCCGGCACTCGGCGGACCTCCTCAACGGCGCCCTGGCCCTCGGGCTGCGCGAGAACGCGGCCGAGGAGTTGGTGGCCGAGACCTTCGCGGCCTTCCTCGACGCCGCGCCTCGCTTCCAGGGCCGCTCTTCCGTCAAGACCTATCTCTTCGGCATCCTCTACCGCAAGGCCATGGAGCGGGGCCGCAAGTCCGCGCGCGAGCAGGCCTTCGACCCCATCGACGAGGCCTTCGACCAGCGCTTCAACCTCGTCGGGCACTGGAGCCAGCCTCCCCGCGGCCCCGAGGAGGAGACCTTGGCGCACGAGGTGGGGGAGCTCATCGAAGCCTGCCTCAAGGGCCTGCGCCCCCTGGAAAGGGCCGCCTTCCTCCTCAAGGAGGTGGAGCGCGAGCCCAGCGAGTCCGTCCGTAACGCCCTGGAGGTGAAGGACACTCATCTGCGGGTGCTGTTGTTCCGGGCCCGCAACAAGCTGCGCGACTGCTTGGAAGCGCGCTGGGGTAAGAGATGAGCCTGCCGGTCAACTGCCATGGCGTGTGTCTGTGGCTCAGCCGCGGCGAGGCGGAGGACGCTTCGTGGCTCTCCGCCTGGCTGGCGCGCGCGCACCTGGCTTGGTGCGCCCACTGCCGCCGCTACCGCAGCCAGCTGGAGCTCATCGGCGACGCGGCCCGGCTCTCGCGGGCGCACCTGGCCGATCCGGAGCGCGTCCGGAGCCTGCAGACCCGCATCGTCCGCCGCCTGTTGTCCGGCGGCGGCAGCCGGGGGCAAAGCTAAGGCCCGGCCGGAGGAGACATGTATTTCGAGCGATTCGACCCGCTGCAGGGGCAATGCCTGCAGATCCTCGACCCCATGGGCAAGGTCCAAGAGGATCTGCGGCCCGACCTGCCCGACTCTCGCGTCAAGCAACTCTACGAGCGCATGTCCGTCATGCGCCTGGCCGACCAAATGGCCATGAGCCTGCAGCGCGAGGGGGGGATGGGCACCTATGCGCCCTTCTACGGCCAGGAGGCCGCTCAGGCTTCGGCCGCCTTCCTCCAGCCGGCGGACTGGATGGTCCCTTCCTACCGCGAGACCGGCGCGCTCTTCCTGCGCGGCGTGCCCCTGGCCAACCTCTACCGCTATTGGATGGGCGACGAGCGCGGCATGCTCATGCCCGAGGGGCTGCGCATATTGCCCATCGCCATCGTGGTCGGCTCCCAGCCCCTGCACGCCGTGGGCCTGTCCTGGGCCATGAAGCTCAAAGGCGAGAAGGCCGCGGCCGTGGCCTATTTCGGCGACGGGGCCAGCTCGCAGGGCGACGTGCACGAGGCCATGAATTTCGCGGGCGTGTTCCAGACCCCCACGGTCTTCCTGTGCCAGAACAACCAGTTCGCCATCTCTTTGCCGCGCAAGCAGCAGACCGCGGCCGCGACCATCGCCCAGCGGGCCTCGAGCTACGGCTTCCCGGGCCTGCTGATCGACGGCAACGATATCTTCGCCGTGGCCGCGGCCATGACCGAGGCCCTGGCCGACGTCCGCGCGGGCAAGGGCCCGCGCCTCATCGAGATGCTCACCTACCGGCTGGGGCCGCACACCACGGCCGACGACCCCACCAAGTACCGCGCCAGCGGGGAGATCGAGAAGTACAAGCCCTTCGACCCGCTCCTGCGCCTGCGCCGCTATCTGGAGAGCCGGAAGCTCTGGGATGAAACGGCGGAGAAGGATCTGGTCCAGCGCGGCCAGGCCGAGGTGGAAGACGCGGCCAAGAAAGCCAAGGCCATCGCGCCGGCCGTCCCGGACGACATCTTCGCCTATACCTACCGCACGCTGCCGCCCTATCTCAAGCGTCAGCAGGAAGACCTGCGGGCCTTCCTCAAGGAGCAGGCGGCGGTGGAGGCGCACCATGGCTAAGCTCAATCTCGTCTCAGCCCTCAATATGGCCCTGGACCAGGAGATGGCGCGCAACGACCGCATGCTCATCCTGGGAGAGGACGTGGGCCGCGAAGGCGGGGTGTTCCGCGTCACCGACGGGCTGCAGAAGAAGTATGGAGCGGCGCGCGTGGTGGACACGCCGCTGGCCGAGTCCGCCATCTTGGGCGCGGCTTTGGGCCTGGCCGCGGGGGGCATGCTGCCCGTAGCCGAGATCCAGTTCGAGGGCTTCATCCACGTGGCCATGGACCAGCTCTGCAACCAGATCGGCCGCTACCGCAACCGCAGCCGCGGCCGCTACGGCCTGAGCCTGGTCATCCGGGTGCCCTGGGGCGGCGGCATCCACGCGCCTGAGCACCACTCGGACTCGCCCGAGGCCTTGCTCGCGCACACCCCGGGACTGACCGTGGTCCAGCCCTCGAACCCTGCCGACGCCAAGGGCCTGCTGCTCGCGGCCCTGCGCCTGGGCGAGCCCGTGGTCTTCTGCGAGCCCAAGCGCATCTACCGGGCCATCAAGGCCGAAGTGCCGGAGGGGGACTACACGGTGCCCATCGGCAAGGCCGCGGTCGCGCGCCAGGGCAAGGACTTGACCATCGTGGCCTGGGGCGCCATGATGCGCGAGGCCCTCGAGGCCGCGGAAGAGTTGCAGGCCCAAGGAGCCTCCGCGGAGGTCATAGACCTGCGCACGCTCTCGCCCATGGACTCCGAGACCGTGGTGGAGTCCGTGCGCAAGACGGGCCGGCTGGTCATCGCGCACGAGGCGCCGCGGACCTTGGGCCTGGGCGCGGAGATCGCGGCGCGGGTGGGCGAAGAAGCCTTGACCAGCCTGCTGGCGCCCATCGAGAGGGTCACGGGCTTCGACACGGTGATGCCGCTCTCGCAATTGGAAGACTACTATCTGCCGGACCATCGCCGCGTGCTGGCCGGCGCGCGCAAGGTTCTGGCCGCTTAGGGGGTGTGATGGCTTTTGAATTCAAGTTCCCGGACGTGGGCGAAGGCCTCATCGAAGGCGAGGTCGTGCAGTGGAAAGTGAAGGCGGGGGACAAGGTTGAGAGCCACCAGGTCATCCTGGAAGTGGAGACGGACAAGGCCGTAGTCGAGATCCCGTCTCCGGAGGCGGGCTTCATCCTGAGCCTCAAGGGCGGGCCCGGCGACATCATCAAGGTGGGTGACGTGATCGCGGTCATCGGCACCGAGGCGGAGTCGAAGGCCGCCCGGGTCTCAGAGCCGCCCGCCGCCAAACCCGCGCCTGAGCCGCCTCCTCCGCCCAGACCAGTCGCCCCTCCGCCGGAGCCCTACACCGTGCAGGGACCGTCCGTGGGCGTGGTGGGCTCGCTGGAAGAGGCCCCGGAGGACGCGCCGTCGCCGCCCGAGCCCAAGGCTCCGCCGCCCATCACCCGGCCGCGCGTCGAAGCCCTGCCCAAGGACCGGGACCTGGCCAAGCGCCTGGGCGTGGACATCGAGCTGATCCACGGCACGGGCCCCAAGGGCCGGGTCAGCGAAGAGGACATCCGCAAAGCCGCGGAGTTCGGCGCGCCCGAGAAAGGCGCGCACGTCTGCGAGGGGGTCAAAGCCGCCGACGGCTTCGGGCCGGTGGAGCGCGTGCCCTTGCGGGGGCTGCGCCGCCGCATCTCCCAGGCCATGACCGAGTCCTTGGCCAAGACCGCCCAGGTGACGACCAGCGACGAGGCGGACGTCGACGAGCTCTGGCGCATCCGCGAGAAGATGAAGGCTCAGGCCCAGGCGCAGGGCGTGCACCTGACCTTGCTGCCCTTTTTGGTCAAGGCGGTGGTGGGAGCTTTGAGGCGCGTCCCGGAGATGAACACGACCTTGGACGAGGCCAAGGGCGAGATCGTGTTCAAGGCTTACTACCACATCGGGGTGGCGGTGGACACGCAGGACGGGCTGATCGTGCCCAACTTGAAGGACGCGGACCGCAAGAGCATCCTGCAGATCGCCCGCGAGCTGGAGGACCTGGCGCAGAAGGCCCGGCGCCGGACTCTGGACGTGAAGGATCTCAAGGGGGGGTGCTTCACCATCACGAACTACGGCTCCATCGGCGGGCTCTTCGGCACCCCCATCATCAACTACCCGGAGGCGGGAATACTGGGAGTGGGACGGATGGTGGAGAAGCCCGTGGCCGAGCAGGGCGCCATCCGCATCAAGAAGGTCCTGCCTTTGTCCTTGACCTTCGACCACCGCCTGGTCGACGGCGGGCATGCCCAGCATTTCTTGAACGATGTCATGCGCCATCTGTCGGATCCGGACCTGATCTTGGTCGGGATGTAGAACGAGGAGGGATTGATATGAAGAGATTGTTCCTGGCGGTGGCGGTCGTGACTCTGGCGGCTTTCGTGGTCCGGGCCCAGCAGGCCGACAAGACGGCGCAGGCGCCGGAGACGACGATGGACGGGGCCAAGGCGCCGGCAGCCAAGAAGGCGGACAAGAGCGTCAAGAAGGATAAGAAGGGCAAAGCCGTGGTCGAGGATCACACTCCGGCGGCCTCCGAGTACGGCAAGGCGGCGAAGTGCCCGGTCACAGGAGAGGAGTTCAAGGTCTCGGCCGAGACCAAGGCCGTGAAGTACAAGGGCAAGGTGTACTACTTCTGCTGCCCGAGCTGCGCGCCCTCCTTCAAGAAGAACCCGGCGAAGTTCGCCAAGTAGCCGGGATGGAAACAGAAGCGCGAGGCCTCCTGCGACTCGCGGGGGTCCGATGGAGCTGACGATGGGGCAGCTGTTCTTGTGGATGTTCGCGCCGATCGCGGTGTTGTTCCTGATCGCCATGTCCGTGCTCCGCGCGTTCCAAGACCGGAAAGCCGACGCGGACCTCGAACCTCTGGCCGGGCTCTTCGATCGGGGGACGGTGGAGTATCGCGGCCCGGCCTTCTTCTCCATGGCGGTGAACCGGCGCGTCATGGGCGGGATGCGCGGCGGCCGCGAGCTCCTGCTGTGGCTCGAGGGCCCAAAGCACCGGCGGGGCCACAGCCGCTACCGCATGTACGGCTACCTCGTCGAGCTCAGCGTGGCGGCGCCGTCCTCCATCTCTTTCCGCGCGGGGCGGGCGGATTGGCTGACGAACCTGGGTTCGCGCCTCAAGTTGGTGCAGGACCTTCAGTCGGGGGAGAAGGAGCTGGACGAGATCCTGCGGTTCAGCAGCTCCGATCCCGCGGCCTTCGCTCGTCTGGCGCAGCGGACGTCGTTCCTCGACTCCTTGCGCGAGGCCTCCAGGATCCCCACCTTCGTCGAGCTGGCCGGCGACGGGACGAGCCTGCGGCTGCTGCGGCGCCACGATGAGAGAGGTCCTCTCATCGACGTGGCTTCGTGCACGCGGGTGGTCGGCATCCTCGAGCGGCTGCGGGAAGCCATCCAGGACGCCTAGACAAGATGGACGAGCCGGGCACCTGGGCCGGGAGGATTCAGACCCCGCCCTGCGCCTGGCCCTTGGTCTGGGCCGATGGCGGCTTGGGCGTGCGGTCCTTGCACAGGATCTTGCCGTCCGGACCGGTCTCGAAGGCGACCGTCCTGACCTTCTTGTCCCGCATGTCCACCAAGGACGGGGCGAAGAAGTCGAAGAGGATGCGTTCGAGCTCCCGGATGCCGAACTTGCTGACCTTGAGGTTGGCCTCCAAGGCCTTCATCAGCAGCTCCGGCGCCACGAACTCCACGCTCATGCCGTAGTCCTTGGCCAGGCGCGCGATCTTGAGCAGAGCGATCTCGGCCACCACGATGCCCTGCAGGGGCTTGAACAGGTAGACCTTGTCGAGGCGGCCGAGGATCTCCGGCCGGAAGACCTTGGACTCGGAGAGCAGCAGCTTGATGGCGTTGAGGATCTCGTGGTAATCGGTCATGCCCTGCGTGGCCTTGGCCACCTCGTCGGCGATGGCGTTGCTGGTCAGGACGATGATGGACTGGGTGAAGTCCGCGGTCTTGCCCGTGCTCTGCTCGGTCAGGCGGCCGTCGCCCATCACCTGCAGCAGGAGGTCGAAGACCAAGGAATGGGCCTTCTCGATCTCGTCGAAGAGCACTAGGCGGCGGGGATTGGCCATCATGGGGCGGGTCAGCTGGCCGCCGGATTCGGAGCCCACGAAGCCGACCGAGCTCCCGGTCAGCCGGCTCTTGGCCATGTCCGGGCTGGAAAGCTCGGAGCAGTCGAACCGGAGCATATCCTTCTCGCTGCCGTAGAGGAACTCGGTGAGGACCTTGGCCAGTTCGGTCTTGCCCGTGCCGGTGGGGCCCAGCAGCAGGAGGCTGCAGATGGGGCGCGTGCGCTCGTGCTTCTCCCAGCTCAGCCGGATGACCCGGGCCACGTCGCGCATGATCTCGTCCTGGCCCTTGATGCGGCTCAGGAGATGGCTGAGCAGCTTGCCCTCGTCCACGCTGTGGCTCTTGCTGTCGAGCTTGGAGTCTTCGACCAGCCCGCGCAGTTTGTCCCAATCGGTCATCTTGTCGAGGTCGGACATGTCGTCTCCTGTCAATCTTCGGATTTCCCGCGCTCGCCGGGTATCTTGAGCCCGACGTTGCCGGAGCCACGGATGGTGACGCTCTTCTCCAGGCCCGGCTTGACCGCGACGGCCCCCAGGGCCAGCTCCGAGAACTGGCTGTTGCGGGCTTCCAGCGAGCCCAGGCCGGTGAAGCCCACCCCGCAGCGGTCGCGCGAGAGTTGGACCTGCTCCAAGACCACCTTGCCGCCGCCCTCGATGCGGACCCCGCAGTCCCTGTTGTCCACGATCTTGGCCTGGGTGATGCGCACCTCGGCCCCGGAACGGATGGCCACGGCTGCGGACACGTTGCCGGAGAGGGTCACGTCGTTCATCCGGACCAAGGCGAAGCGGCTTGCCTCCAGGCCGGTGCCCCGGCTGTCCTGGATGCGGGAGCTCTCGATCCTGAGGTCCACCCCGCCGCCGTCGGCCGAGACCGCCGACTCCTCGCCGGTGAGCGTGGCATGGACGAGCCTGACCTTCGACTTGCCGGAGACGGAGAGCGCGGTGCGGCCGTCGAAATCGCAATCCGAGGCGTCCAGAGTCCCGTCGACTACGAGCAGCCCCTGGCCGGCCGAACGGAACCTGACGTTGCGCAGGGTCAGGCGTCCCATGGCCAAAGATATGACCCAATAGCTCTTGAGGCCGGTGTTGGTCAGGGAGAGGTTGTCCAAGGTGACGCGGCCGTTGCTCACGGCCATCGTCTGCGGCCCGGAGTGCGTGAGCACCACCTGGTCCGGAGAGACCCCGTCGCCGGAGAGCGTGAGCGATTTCGAGATCTGGACGCCCTCGTTGTAGGTCCCGGGCTTGAGCACGATGACGTCGCCTTCACGGGCTCCCGCCACGGCCGCGCCCAAGGAAGAGCAGTCCGCGTCGGCGCCCATCTTGGGGTCCACCACCCAGCGCCCGGCGGTCCGGGGCACGGAGGCCGGCGCCGCGGGCGGCGGGGCGGACGGGGCCGCGGCTTCGGACGGCGCCGCGGTCACGACCAGCGGCGTCGCGGCCAGCGCCGCCGGGCCCGGCAGCGAGCGCTGCCAGTAGTGATGCGCGCAGAGTATCCCGGAGACGATGGCCAAAAGGGCGAAGAGCTGCATCCAGACGTCTTCGGAGGCCGAGGGCTGGCTCATCGGGTCACCGTCAGTTTTCCCGTCATCCGGTCGAGGTCCAGGCGCACGCGGACCGCCCCGTCGCGCCGCGCCGTCTCTATCGATGGGGTGGTCAGCTCCTGGATCAGGTGCGCCAACTGGCGCACCCCGTAATCCTGGAATTCGACGTTGCGCCGGATCGCCTCGACCAGGACCTCCGGCGAGGTGTAGGCCACCTCGATGCCGTACTGGCGCCAGTGCTTGGCGATCTGCAGGCAGGCGACCTCCGCGATCTCGAACGACCGGAGCTGGTCCATCAGGAGTATCTCGTCGAAGCGGGCCAACAGCGGCCTCTCGAATCCCTCGCGGGCCAGGACTTCGCGCGCGCGGCCGGTCCGGATGATGGGGTCCTCGGATTCTCTCCAGATGGCGCGCAGGGGCTCGACGCCGGAGTTGCAGGTGGCGAAGAAGGCGGCCGCGCCGTAATGGACGGTCTTGCCCGAGCTTTTCTCCTTGCATTGGGCCCGGTCCAGGATATCGTAGAAGCAGTGCCGCACGTCGGGATGAGACTTCTCGAACTCGTCGAGGATCACGACGCGATAAGGGTTTTCGAGCAAAGGCCGGGTCAGGGCGCCGCCGACCTCGTAGCCCTGGTAGCCGGGCGGCGGGCCGATCAAGGTGAAGACGTCCTGGTGGTCCTTGTACTGGTTCATGCGCAGGATGACCGGCTCGTTGTCCGGATACAGGGCCCGCGCCACGAGCTCCCCCAAAAAGGTCTTGCCCGTGCCCGTGGGCCCGACCAAGAGGAAGGCGCCCAAGGTCCGGTGCGGGGCCGCCACGGCCAGGCCCTGCTGCAGCTTGGCCACCACGCGGTCCACGGCCGCGTCGTGGCCGCGCACATTCTCCTTGAGCCAGTCCGCGTAGCGGGCGATGTCCATGCGGCGCAGCTCCTCGAATTGGATCACCGCGTCGGCATGCTCCTCGCGCTTGCCTTCCCGCGCCAACTGCGCCAGCCGCGCCAGCAGCCCCACCACGCTGCCCACGAAAAGGAAGGGCATGAGCATCGGGATGCTGAGGTAGAGAGTGTAAAGCCCCGTGACGATCCCGATGACCGCCATGAGCATGAAGATGGGGTGCACGCCCGCGGAGGAGATCATTTCACGGCCCCCGCTGTGACGGTCTGGGACGCCGCGGGCGGGGAGGCCGGGGCCTGCGGGTGCAACTTGAGGTAGCCTATGGTCAAAGCCAAGGCCAGGAGCGCGGCGGCCGCCAGATACCTCCAGCCGCCGGACCTGGGCTCGGAGAAGTCCGGCATGGGCGTGTAGGCTTCTCCCGGGGTGCGCGAGCCGGGACCGCGGCCGCGCGGGGAGCCTGAGGCGGAGGGGCTGGCCGGCCGGGCCGGCGCCTTGGGGACCGCGTCCGGCGCGGCCTGCGGCTTCGGCTGGGGGCTCTTCTTCTGCGGATCCGGGGCCATAGTTTCGGCAATAGTATGCTTGGATAATACGGATTTTGCAATAGCCGGCTTATCGTGCCGGCATCAACGACGGCTTGGCGCATGTGCGGTCTTCAGATACCGCACGGCCCCTGGAGGAAGGTCGATGACATATATCTCGCCGTACTTGTTCTCCAGCCGATGGAAGGTCCGGTCGGAGAGATTGGCGATCTGGTAGAGGTAACCACCCTCGCAGGGTCCGATGTAGCGGCTGGTCAGGTCCTTGTCCGCCGGGGTGGCGGATGGGGCCATCTCCGCCTTGGGCGCGACTGCCGAGGCGCAGCCGGGGCAGGGCCCGGATGGCGCCGCTGCCGCGTCCGCGTGGAGCTGGGGCTTCTGAGGTTCGTAGGGCACGAGCTCGTCGAGCCCTGCCTGCGGGTCAAGCCGCGACGCGTCCGCGGCATCGGCGGCATCATCGCGGCCGGGGTTCTCGTCCGCAAGGAAAGGCAGGGGGATCGAGGCCGGCGTGGGTATCTCGTTGTGGACCGCGGGCATGACGTTGACGAGGACCGGCGGGGCAGCCGGCGGTTGCAGCGCTGCGATGGGTGTCGGCGGAGGGTTGGCGGAGGCCTGCGGCGCGCGGCTGAAGGTTCCCTTGAAAGCCGCGGCGGCGGCCAAGCCGGCGGCGAACAGGGCCAGCGCCGCCAGCGTGGTGCGGCGGTGGTCCGGTCCGGAGGCGTGCGGCCCCTCGTCCGGACCGGCGGGGAGGGGGATGGGGGCCCGCCCGGCAGGCTTTGGTTCAGGTCGGGGGGCGCCTGGCTGCTGCTCTGGGACCATGGAACCTTCATAGTATGCTCGGATAGGATGCCCTTGGCAAGTGTCTGGATGGGACAGCTATGGTAGAATACAGACCGTCAGGCACTCACGATGAGCGGCATAGAGCCCGAGGCTCCCCGTCCGGTCTTTCAGCCGAGCCCCCAGCCGACCGACTTGGCGCCGGTGCCGGCGCGGTCCTCGCCGCCGCAGACGCAGCAGGACTCGGGCGCTCCTCTTAAGACCGCGGCGGTACTCATCTTCTGCGTCGGCCTGGCATCGGTCGGTATGCTGCGGGCGCGGCATGCCCCGGCTTCCATCGCGCCGGGGCCTCCCAAGACGGCCGCTGTCCAGCCAGCGCCAGCGCCGGCCCCTGCCGTGCGCGCCATCCCGCCCGCCCAACCCGTCTCTGCGGAGGCGAGCCCTCTGCCTTTCTACAGAGAAGGCGGGGCGGCCAGCGAGGAAACGGTCGGCTTGGCCGGCGCGCGCGACGATGGCGGACTCATGCCTCTGGAGGCTTTGCAGCAGGCGGCGGCGAAAGCCCAGGCTTCCACGCCGGCGCCTGCGCCCAACGCGGTCGCGCCGCAGGCCTGCCCGAATTGCGACGGCCGGGCCATGACCTCGCAAATGGGTCTTTACCAGCCCGGGCGGGCCCATACGAGAGCCCCTTTCCTGCGCTATCTCGGTGAATGCGGCGGCCAGTTCCTCTTTCAGGTGACCAATTTGTCCAACAAGACCTTGATGCGGGTCGTGAGCAGCCGGGGCGAGTCTTGGTCGGTCTACCTGAGGCCCCGGGAGACCACGACGATCAAGAGCAAAGTCAAGACCGATAATTTCACCTTGAATTTCGGCGGGATCTCGGGTTTGGGCATGCGGCGCCAGGCCGGAGCCGGCAACTAGCAGTGATATAATAGTCCCGTGCCGCAAGCCCAGCCCCAGCCCGAAGAATCGCGGCCGGATCCGCAGCCCATACCCGCGCTGAGGCGCGCTCCCGCCCCGGCCGCGCAGGCTCCCGCTCTCGGCAAGACCGCTGTTCGGTGGGTACAGGTCGCGGCAGTCGGACTTTTCCTGGCTGGCCTGGCCACGGTCATGGCAGACAAAGCGGTCCGGCAAAGCCTGCTTTCCAACCTGGGACTGGCTCCCCGCTCCGTGGTCGTAGCCAGCCCTGCGCTGCCTCCCGTACCGGCCTTCACGCCGCCTCCCATGCCGGCGGCCCAAGCGGCAGCGGTGCCCGCGGCAGGACGGCCGGTCGAGGCCTTGCCCTTGTTCTCCGCCCGGGAAGAAGGCGGCGTCGCCGCGGCCGACGAACTCGTGCCCTACGGCAATGCTTCGGAGCTAGGAGCGCCGGCCGTGCGGGTCGCGCCCGCCGCCCTGGCGCCGGCCCAGGCCGTAGTCGTCCGGGCCGCCTTGCCCGTGAAGTCCCAGGGGCCCATCCGTTTCCGCAACTCAATCTTCGAGAAGGCCGTCCCCACGCGACAGAGAGCTGTGACGGCGGTCCCGAACTACCCTGCGAGAATGATCCCGGCCCCTTGTGATTGGAAACTGGCCGCGCCAGGATCGCCCTGCTGGGAATCCGGAGGACTCATGATAAAGAACCAAGGGGTCCAGCAGGGCGCCATCAAGGTGGGGCCCCAGCAGGGTCCTTCCGGGATCTGGTATCAGCCGGGGACTTCCGGCCAGACCCCCTCTCCTCCGGCTGGCCCAGCCGCGAAGAAATAGACCAAGATGCGGAAGGACCCATCGGCCGCGAGATTCTCCTGGCGGCGGGCTCTGGCCTTGTTTCTTCTGGCCTTCGCGGTGCGGGCCGTTTTTCTCGCGCAGTGGTCGCGCCTGCCCTACATCGATGCTCCCCGGGTGGACGCCCAGGTGCACCACGACTGGGCCCTTGAGATCCTGCATGGGCGGCTGATCCGAGAGCGGGCGTTCTACCAATCCCCCTTCTATCCCTACCTGTTGGCCGCGGGCTACAAGCTTTTCGGCATCCGTCCCCATGCCATGCTCTGGCTGCAAGCTGCCGTGGACGCGAGCTCCTGCGTCGTCATCATGAGCCTCTCGGAGCTTTGCCTCGGGGCGGGCGCGGGGATCGTGGGGGGGCTCTTCGCCGCCTTCTACCGGCCTTTGATCTTCAGCACGGGCCTGATGACGAAAGAGACCTTCGTCGTGCTGGGCCTGGCGCTCTTCGCCCTCATGCTGCTCCGGGCCGACGCCAGCGATCGCAGGCGAGACTATTTCTTATGCGGAGCCGCGCTGGGTTGGACCGTCCTCTCCCGCGCGAACGTCCTTCTGCTCGTCCCCGCCGCGCTGCTTTGGCTTTGGCTGCGCCGACGCCGGCCGCCCCGGGCTAGGAATGCCCTGGGTTTTCTTTTCGGTTTGATGCTTCCCATCCTTCCCGCCACGGCCCATAATCTCATGGCCAGCCGCGACTGGGTGCTCGTCAATTACACCGGGGGGTTCACTTTTTTCATCGGGAACAACCCCGAGGCCACGGGGCTAGGGCATTACCCGCTGGGGATCGACTCGGATCCGCTCTTGGAGGAAGCCCAGTCGACCCGGCTCGCGGAGAAGACCGTCGGACGGGCCTTGAAGCCTTCCGAGGTCTCCTCATTCTGGTTCCGGAAGGGTTTGGATTTCATCGCGGGGAATCCCGGGCGGTGGCTGCGGCTGACCTGGACCAAATTCCGCTTCTTCTGGAACCGGTATGAGAACCCGGATAATTACGACCTGCAATTCATCCAGGAGCACTTCTCCACTCTCTTGAAATGGCCGCTCGCGTCCTTTGCGCTGATAGGGAGCCTGGGCGCCGTCGGGCTCTTTCTCTCGAGGTTGGAGGAACCCTCCGGGTTGCTGGCCCTGTTGTTCTGGAGCTACCTGGCGTCGATCCTTCCTTTCTGGATGAGCGACCGCTATCGTCTTCCCGACCTGGTCTTTCTGATTCCCTTGGCGGCCGCGGCCCTTGTGCGCCTGGCCGCGGCTCTCGGGCAAAAGGACTGGCGTCCCGTCTGGAAGGCGTGCCTCGCGGCCTCGCCCCTGGTCTTCCTGTGCTTGACGACTCCCCTGCCGGATCTGCGGTCCGCCGAGGCCAAGGGATGGGGCCAGCTGGCGACCATCTACGTCGACCTCAAGGAGCCCCGGCTCGCCGTCGAAGCCTTCCAGCGCGCGTCTCAGCTGGACCCGGCGAGCATCGAGACGGCCGCGTTCATCGGGGCCGCCTCTGCCCTGGAGCGGCTTGGGGAGATCGACAAGAGCCTGGAGCTTTACGAGGTGGGGATCGCCGTGCACCCAGGCTCCGCGATGCTCTACAACAACCGCGGCACTTTGCTCTTCAAAAAAGGGAAAGTCGATGAGGGCTTGAAGCTCCTCAAGAAGGCCGTGGAGGTCGATCCGGAGCTGGGATTGGGCTATCGCAACCTATTCTACGGTTATGCTATCGAGGGCAAAAGGGACCTGGCCTTGCGCTACGGGGATATGGCCGTCGCGCGGCTGCCGCAGGATGCGGAGCTCAAGCGCCGGTTGGATGAGCTCAAAGCCCGTTGAGGCTGCCTCCGCAGGGCCCGAATGCTATCATACCCGGCGTGACGGCGAGGCCGCGTGGATACCGCGACGTCAGGGAGTAGGCACCCATGGCATTCAGTCTGTTTCCCAGGGAAGTCAAGTTCTTCGAGCTGTTCCAGAAGCAGCACGGGCTGATCCTGCAGGCGGCCAAGCGATTGGAGGCCGTCTTCGGCCCGCGGGAGGAAGC
This sequence comes from Elusimicrobiota bacterium, assembly GCA_026388095.1. Taxonomy (NCBI): domain Bacteria; kingdom Pseudomonadati; phylum Elusimicrobiota; species Elusimicrobiota bacterium. The sequence continues at coordinate 213,561 of JAPLKL010000044.1, forward strand.
CGTCGGCGCCTGCCGCGAGATCAACCGGCTGGAAGAGGAGGCCAACGCCCTCCTGCGGGATATCTTCCTGCAGATGTCCCGCGCCTTCATCACCCCTTTGGACCGCGAGGACATCCACGGGCTGGTGCTGGCCCAGGAAGATGTCATCAACGCCATCCGCCTGGCCTCGACCCGGGTCGGGGTCTATTCCTTCGAGCACGCCCCGGCCAGCGCCCGGGAGCTGGCGCGCGACCTGGGCTCCCAACTGGCCAGCCTCGGCGCCGCGTTGCCGGTGTTGGACCGGCCTGGGCAGGTGGAAGCGGTCCTGCAGGCGATGCGCCAGGCCGGCGCGCGCTCCTCGGCGTTCCTGCTGGTGGCGGTGGGGGAGCTCTACGATCAGCCGGTGTCCAGCCCCGAGGCGGTCCTGGGAATCGTCAAGTCGACGCAGATCATCGACCGCCTGGAGCAGGCGCTGGAGAAAGCCGAGGCCCTGGCCAAGGTCATCGAGAGGATCAGTGTGAAGTATGTCTGACCTGCCGCTGCTCCTCGTCGTCACCGTCCTGGTCGCGCTGGTGTTCGACTTCACCAACGGCGCCCACGACGCGGCCAATGCCATCGCCACGGTCATCTCGACGCGCGTGCTCTCCCCGAAAGCCGCCGTGCTCCTGGCTGTGGCCCTGAACTTCCTCGGTGCTTTCCTGGGCACCAGCGTGGCGGAGACCATGGGCAAAGGCATCGTCAACATCGAGATGATCGCCGGCTGCCGCTCCTTGCTGTTGGCGGCCCTGCTGGGGGCCATCATGTGGAACGCCCTGACCTGGTGGCTGGGGCTGCCTTCGTCATCCTCGCACGCGCTGGTCGGCGGCCTGGCCGGGGCTGCCGTCGTCAGCAGCGGCTGGCAGTGCCTGCAAGTCGGCATGATCCTCAGGAAAGTGGTCCTGCCCCTCTTCCTCTCGCCCTTGAGCGGCTTCCTCGCCGGCTATGTCTTGATGGGGGCCGTGGCGCACGCCGCGCGGCCGTTCCGGTACCGCCCCACCAACACCTTGTTCAAGCGGCTGCAGATACTCACCGCCGGATTCATGGCGCTGAGCCACGGCCTCAACGATGCTCAGAAGACCATGGGGGTCATCACCCTGGCGCTGGTCATCTTCCATCAGATCCCGGCGCTCGTGGTGCCCTTCTGGGTGAAGATCGCCTGCGCGGCGGCCATCAGCGCCGGGACCATGTCGGGCGGCTGGAAGATCATCAAGACCATGGGCCAGAAGATCTTCAAGCTGGAGCCCGTCCACGGCTTCGCCGCGCAGACGGCCACCACGGCGGTGATCCTGAGCGCGTCCTGGGCCGGGGCGCCGATCAGCACGACGCAGGTCATCTCCGCCTCGGTCCTGGGCGTCGGCTCGGCCAAACGCTTCTCGGCGGTCCACTGGGAAGTCGGCGGCCGGATGGCGGTCGCCTGGTTCGTCACCATGCCCGCGGCCGCGCTGGTGGGCGGAGGAGTCATGGCGCTGATCCGCTGGATCGGACCCGTTTGACGCGCCGGGTAAAAAGATGGAGAATCTTGCGAGGGGGGAATACCCATGGAACTGATCAGGAAGGAGACCGCGGAAGTCGTGAGCCTCGCGATCCGGGGCAGGCTGGATGCCAGTTCCGCCGCGCAGGCCGAGCAGGTGGTGGCCGACTTCCTGCGCGGCTCCGGCAAGAAGCTGATCCTGGACTTGACGGAACTGGACTACATCAGCAGCGCTGGGCTGCGGGTCCTGCTGATGGCCGACAAAGGCTTGCAGCAGAAGTCCGGGGCTCTGGCCCTGTGCGGCCTGAAGCCGAACGTCAAGGAGGTCCTGGACGTCAGCGGGTTCACGGCCCTCTTCCGCATCGCTGCGACGGCCGAGCAGGCGCTGGCGGCGCTCGGCGGCAAGTCCGCCTGACCGGCCTGGTCCCCTAGGCTTGCCTGACTGCAGCACCAATGGAATCGCCAGGGGAGCCGTGTCCCCTGGCGATTCCGTCGCCGACTGCGACCGACGTCCGCCTTCGCCTACTGCGGCAGCAAGTCGTTGATGGCGCTGGCGTTGCTGGAGCTGTAGTTCCCGGTCAGCGAGTTGAAGGTGACC